>JAOZQV010000003.1 GCA_029932035.1 Deltaproteobacteria bacterium
AAAAAATTCCGGCCATAAAAGACGATGTGCTTCGTATTCTTGTAATCCATACCCATCTGGGCGTCAGTATAGCCGAGAAGAGAGCGTCCTGCCGTATTGACCGAGCCTTTACATATGGCATCATGGGTATAGTGATTGGGAGATCCGATCGCCTTAAGAAAAGTCTTGCTCACATGGGTTGCAAGCTGGGTTCGTTCTCCAAGAACTACACTGTGTGCTCCATGTTCGTCTATTATTTTCTTGAGTTTCTCCCCAACCATATTGAGGGCCTCGTCCCACGTGGCTTTTTTCCATTGCCCCGATCCCCTGGGGCCGGTCCTGATCATAGGTGACTGAACCCTCTCATTATCATAGAGCAACCCGGTTCCTGCCGCGCCCCGAGGGCAAAGACTCCCCTCCATACCGGTCACATGGGGGTTGCCCTCAATCCATTTCACTTGATCGTCCTTTGTAACAACTCTTATGGGGCAACGCACCGAACACATAAAACATAGACTGTATACTTCCTTTTCCATGCACCTTTCTCCTCAGCCGAATGTCATATCTTTTAATTTATGGCCTCAAAAATGCCAGACTATCCCAGTGGTGAGATTGTCCGATGAAATAACAAAGCCCGCCAATAGGCGGGCTCCAATATTTCATTATTTCCTGTTTGTGTCAAGTTCCGGGTTACATCCTCATCACCGTCATAAAGGCCGTCATCTCTTGACTTGTTTTTTCATGTAACTGCTGAGTGCTTCCTGGAGGGTTTCTCCTGCGAGAAAGGCACAGTGCTTTTCCTCTTTGGGGAGGCCACCGAGTTTTTCAAGGATAGCCTCGCCTGTAACATCCAAAAGCTCGTCAGGTGTCTTTCCATGGGCCATCTCAGCCGCAAAAGATCCGCATACCGCACTGGACCCACAACCATCAGTCTGAAAAGATGCCTCTGCGACCGTTTCTTGCTCAAATCTCAGAAATATCTCCATGGTATCGTTACACGGTCCGGTAACGCGGGCATATCCATCGGGATTATTAAGCGCTCCCATATAACGAGGGTTTTGCCACCTCTCAAAGGCTACAGTTCCGTAAGCGTCTTTTGTCTCCTCAAAAATCTGTTCCTGCAAGTTACGAGCAAAATCGTCAAAATCGTCACTCATTTCTCAATCCCTCAATCCCTCAATTCACCCGTTTTTAGCTAAGGGCAGGCCTTTCTGTAAGGTTAAGTTTCACGATTTCATCCACCATTTTATTGAATTCCCGGGTGAAGGTTAATTCATCATTGTCGAGCACTGCCATTCCACCTAAATCGCCCTGCTGTACTACCTCCGGTTCAAGGGGGAGACTTGCCAGGAGTCTTAGCCCTTCTGCCTTTGCCGTCAACATGCCGCCCTTTGTTTTGAACAACTCAATCGTTTTTCCGCAATGGGGACAGGTAAGGCCACTCATATTTTCCACTAAACCCAAGATTTCCATGTTGACCTGGCGGCAAAAATTAATCGATTTTCGCACATCCGCTAAGGAGATCTCCTGGGGCGTAGTCACGATTAGGGCCTTGGCTCCGGGAATGGTTTGAGCGACAGTCAGAGGCTCGTCTCCCGTGCCCGGAGGAGAATCTATTACCAAAAAGTCAAGATCGTTCCACTCTATGTCAGAGATGAACTGCCTAATCACTCCTATCTTGAGAGGCCCCCTCCAAATAGTGGCCGCATCTTTGTTCTCTCCCATTAATGGCTCAATTGAAATAACTTCCATGTTGGGAAGATATTTGACCGGTCCCGCTTTTCCTCCCTTGGTGCCTGGCTCTATATTTCCTTTTAGCCCTAATAGGCGAGGGATACTTGGCCCGTGAAGGTCCACATCCATAAGCCCGACCCTGTGACCCTTTTTAGCGAGAGCGACTGAGAGGTAGGCGGCTACACTGCTCTTTCCTACGCCTCCCTTTCCACTCATGACCAAGATTTTGTTCTTGATACGGCTCAGACTTGCCTCGATCTCCTTGTCCTGTAATTTCTGTTGATCCTGCTGGGCGTTCATGCCACAGCTTTGCATTTGATTTTCCATTGACTATCAGCCTCCTGAATTAACTGTTATTCGTTGGTATAGGTTTTAAGTTGATTATTTTAGGGACGCAGATTTCCGCAGATAAGCGCAGATAATAAAAACATAAAATCACAGATCTGCGTTGATCAGCGTCCAAACGCAAGAGAGGTTCTGGGTTTTAGGAATAGGTAGGGTCCGAATCCAAACCAGCCCCTAAGCATGTTGGATAGGGGCAATTTAGTGTAACGGATCGAGGATAAACTCATGCCCGACCACAGCAACTCCCAGGGCCTGCGCACGTGGAAGGGGGTCCTTCGCTGCCGCAGCACCGATCGGCCGGATCTTGGGGAAATCTCCCGGTTGGGCTTACAGCAGCGTGTGCTGACAGGAGTTTCTTGAGGTTTCGGCTGCCACAGTTGCCGCAGGCAACCAGTTCTGTCTCACTGCTTGCAACGAGTATTTCCGTGTTCTGTCCGCAATCCAGACACTCAAATTCATAAATGGGCATTTTTGCTTCCCCCCGTTACCACTGACCTTCCGCGTTTGCCTCATCGGACAGGGGCAATTTTCCATCAAGATAGGCCTGAACAGCTTCTCTTACCGATCCGCTCGCATTGTTGGCCACCCCTATCTTTGCTGCATTCATGGCCTTGAAGGCATTCGGGCCGCAAAAACCGGTCAGCAACACTTCCACGCCCTTTTCGCTCACCGCTTTGGCCGCCTGAATACCAGCGCCTTTCAGGGCATTGGCATTCTCCTGGTTATCCACTGCCTCAAAGGCAAAGGTATCTGAATCAACTATAATGATATACGCGGCCCTTCCGAACCGGGGGTCAACCTCGGAATCGAGGTTGGCGCCCACTGATGTAACTGCTATTTTCATCTCTTTCCTCTATTTCTGTCCGCTTGCCGCCCTGTATGTCTGTCGTCCCTGGTACTGTTCCAGGGTCTTCTGCAAGGTCTTAATCGCCAGGCGGGCGCAATGGACCTTTTGGTCGGGCATTTTCTCGAGTTCACGATAAAGCCCATCTAAATCTATATTTCCGGCTTCCTGCAGGGTCTTCCCTTTGGCAAGACTTACCAAGGCGCAGCCTGACGCCACAGCGCCCGGGCAGCCGAGTACCTGAATTCTGGCATCGTTGATCCTATCGCCATCTATCTTCAGCGAGATCTTCATGGTGTCCCCGCAGGGTCCTGTGAGATCCGTCACCTGATCTGCATCTTCAATAATACCGATATTTTTCTTGGACTGAAAGTATTCAATGGCCCTGTCAGCATATCCCGACTCCGAGAGCATTTGATACACATCATCAGCCGATTTCTCTTTTTCCATCAAAACGAACCTCTTTTACATTAGTGATAGTGACCGCGACTAATTCACGGCTCCCCCACCGCCACCACAGACCTGATTATCACTGATCATGGGGAGTTTTCCTTCTATCAAGTCCTCGACCACCGGTCTGATCTGTGGCCGGGTTTCATCATGATACACATCCACCCCGACCTGTTTGAATCCCATCAGAGGCCGCATCCCGATGCCTCCCACGATCAAGGCCTTGACATTGTGGCTCGCCAACAGGTTCACCGGGACCATACAGCCGCCTTGGACGTGACTCTGGTTGGGGATGGTCGTGACCTGCGTAATCTCCCCGCCTTCAACATCCACAAAGGTAAAAACGTCGCAGTGGCCAAAATGCCCCGACCTTTCACCATCGAGACCACCCGGCCCCATACTCGGTATCGCAATTCTTCCATCCTGCATAACAAAAAACCCTCCTAAATTCAAAATATTTCATAAATCCGTGTGAAATCAATTGGGATGGTCCTTCTTATATGAAAAAACACCCCCCGTAGTCAAGTATCTTTTGCTCATGGCTTTGATGACCAAATTGCCTAAATATATGTCTTATCGACAAGAATTCAATAGCTGGAATCAGATAATTCCCTTTGAAATGCGGAGTTTGTCAAATAGTTGAGTCCCGCATGGGGTGGGATTGAGCAGGAAAATGAATCCCTCAAGGCGGGAAGGAGGTAGGCTCGTCAGGAATTCACCACTATTTGAATCAGGGAAAAAATGCGGGGGTGGCCAGCCTGGACCACCCCCGCGCTGCAAATAGCATTTGAATGCTTGATCCAGTAGAGACTAAACAGTGCCTGAACGACCTTTTCGTTCAGTCACAATCAGCTACTCTCCTTGAGACATTTTCTGCAGTTCCGCGAGACGCCTCTTGATCTCATCAAGGTTCCTCTTTATGGCATCGGTCTCGGCCCTGAGCACGTTGATCTCTTCCGAAGAGGCCATGGAATAGGGCTGAGGACCGTATCCTGGTCCGGAATAACCGCTCGAAGCGGGATAAACGTCTTGTACCCCGTAACCTCTGCCATAGCCTCGGCCCGGGCCATTTCCTCTTCCAAACCCGCGACCTCCACCAAATCCACGGCCGCGTCCCAACGGATTTTGGCCTCCTGCTGGATTACAAAACCCTCGACCGCCGCCGGTCATGGGTCCTCCTCCTTGTGGACCTGTTCTATCAAATCCTGGCATTCTAAACACCTCCTTTCAAAATGGTCCGCCCCGACCGCGCCGGCGCCTTCTCCTACTGTTAGGGGGCATCTCAAAATCACCGCCCTCAATTCGAAGGACCTTGCCCATCACCAAGACCTCAGCCACAATCCTCCTCGCTTCACTCAGGATCCTCCCAAAGGTAGGGCGAGACACACCCATCCTGTCAGCCGCGGTCTCCTGGTCCAGTCCCTCAAAATCGTTCAGCCGGATCGCCTCTAAGCCTTCCACAGGGAGAATCAGCTCTTCCCTGCCCCATGGCGGTAATCGGTTTGGCTGAAACCCGTTCACAAGGGGGGGTACCTGCACAAATCTTCTTTTTCGCGGTCTGGGCATTATTTCCTCCAAATAATTATGAACGGACGCTCATAATATAAATATTAGCCTTAGTTTGTCAAGTATTTTTTTGAGCGTATGATCATAATTCGTGAGATGCTGGGTCCTAAAATGTCCCCATTTTGTGAAGATAATGATAGGCTACTATCCCCACAGTGGTAGAGAGGTTCAGACTGCGCACCTTTCCCCAGATGGGTACGGCATAGCAGGGATAGGATTCTCGTATAGAGGAAGGCAGCCCTTTAGTCTCCTGGCCAAAGAGAAGATAGTCTCCCCTCCCTATTTTTGCCTCGGTGTAGGTTGTTGATGTGTGGCGGGTAAGGGCTACCAATTTCCTGCTTCCATCCATATCAGTCAAGAATGCTTCGAAATCAAGATGGTGGCAGACATCGACTTCATGCCAATAGTCTAACCCTGCCCTCTTGAGATGCCGGTCGTCGACCTTGAAACCGAGAGGGTGAATCAGGTGCAATCTTATTTCAGCGGCCCCGCACAGCCGGGCGATGTTCCCTGTGTTAGCGGGTATTTCGGGTTGGTAAAGGACAACATGGAGGTGGGGATCCTCGAGCGTTCTGTGCCTTATCTTGGAGATATCGCGCATCATTGAATAGTTTTCAATCTATCTTACATTTCCCGGCGGGATATGAAACCGTTAAGATGTTGCTATTCGAGAAGTAATTTTTTTCGATCGATGTCATAACCGTTGCCGACTCGTCGCAATTCCAGGTTGAAGTCCACGCCTTTTCTGGAAAGCTTTTTAACGCCGTTGATAGTGTAAAACTGGAGATATTCAGGTTCGTACGCTGCCTCATAAAGCTTGATATCTTTGTACTCCTTTCCCTGCAGGGCCTTCCGTTTAAGAAATTTATAGTCGTAAACTTTCTTGAAGGTGACATCACCAATGGGGCCATAGTTGATTTCATCTCCATATAGCCAGGCATAAAAATCTTTGCGGTTGTTTTGTGCCCAGATCTCTTGGGCTACCCGCGATTTAGTATGGCGAAAGGCAATATAGTACTGGACGCCCATTACCTGATCGTCGCCGTCGCCTTTCAGGTCAAACACGTCGTAGCAGTGAGATAGACTTCGGTAGTGCATGATCCCTTCCATTTCCTTTGAAGTGGAGGGAAGCATTTCCCTGAATTCTGTTAGGTGACCTGCATTGAGCCGTGTACAGCCATGGGAAACAGGGCCCCGGCTCGCAATGGCGACGCGATTGTACGGTTTTCCGCTGCGACTTCCCTCGGTGATCTTTTTCCACTCCTTTGGCAGCAACTTGTGTCCGGGTATCCAGCAGCTAATGCCGGGGTTATGGATAGCGTTGTACGCCCTGCCGCCCCCGTACTGGTAGGGGAGCATCGGCATCATCCCATAATAACCCGCTGAAGAGATATAGTCTACCGTCCCCAAGAATCCCTTGCCATGCATGCGGGGGATCAACCACCAGACACCGGTGGTTGTGTACATGGGGATGACATGCCCATTATAGGTTGTGGTGACGTCATATGTACCGGCGGGATATATGGAGGTAAACTCGTAGTAATCCAGAACATTGTCAGTTATAGGATAAATGTGGTCTGTAATGGAGTGGAAAAACTCTTCGGCCAAGGGCCCGAAGGCGGCCATGTTGTCTGATCGGGCCAGGTTCGTGAGCTGAGCAAAGGCAGCATCCTGTTCTTTACTCAACTGGTGCAGGAAGATACGATGGGGAAAAAAGCCGTTAATCAGGTCCAGTTTGGCTTGCAGTGTCTGCGGTTCTGGAGAGTCCTTGAGTAACTTGGCAAAATTCTCTGACATCTTATTGAAATCCTTTTGTATATGAAAAAGACGTCCGGGAGCAAGCTTGTTCATATAGGCCAGGTTCAGCTTTCGCCATTCCTCAGGGCTCATGTCAGCCATTTTTTTGACAAGGTCATGTAGCTTTTCTTTCATCACTTTTTCATGATATCTTTCCCAGGAGGAGTTAGATGTCAACTTGATAATTTTCTTTTCAATGACCTCTTGGTAGAGATCGTGCCGTGCCACTTGATCGGCTAAATAGTTGTCTATGGTTTTATCTGGAAGAACCATACGAACGCGGATCTGATTGCCTCGTCCCATATGTATCTTTATCCGCTCCTTATCCTGGACCCGTGGGACAAACCCGGTATAAAAATTGGGGTCATAGTTGTTAAAAAATACCCCGTAGGGCTCACCGTTGGTCCACCGATCTCGACTCAGTGTATAGGCAGACACGGGGAGCATACACATCATCCATAAAACAAGACAACTCACAAAATATAGCCTCTTGATCATCTGTTATCTCCTTTGGCGGTTATTTAATGGTTGTATCTTTCGACTGATCTATAACAGTTACTCTTCCTTTAACCTCAGGTTTGATATTACCGCCGAGGTGTTTTATGTATTCGACTAGAATGTCTCTTTGAAAGGTTGAGGAATCGAACCTGTCAAGAGCCTTCAGAAAAACCTTATACCCGTCGCCGCCGCTTCCCAAGTAGGAATTGGTCACGATTTTGTAAGTCTTGTCCGGATCAATCGGTTTCCCATCTATGAGGATGTTGTCACATTTCCCGATGGCACGGTTGATAGTAAAGCTAACGCCATTAGATACCTGGGGAAAGGCGCCATCCCCGGGTTGTACTGCGGCCGCGTAGTCAAAGAGGGATTGAACGTCATTCCCCTTCAAGCTCAGGACAACCGCGGTACTGTCAAAGGGGAGCATGTCAAAGATTGTCTTCTTCCTGATTGGTCCTTCAGGGAGAGCAGCCCTGATAGCGCCCCCGTTTTGAAACGCAAAATCGGGATTGAATTTTCTCATATACCACAGCAGGGAATCGGCAATTAGGTCTCCAAGGGCGGTTTCCCTCTTTCTCCCCTCTTTGTTCCAAAACGAATTTTCTGCATAACCGATTCTCTCTGATAAAAATGCCTCTACCTTATCAACATAGGGTTGCAACAATTTCAGGAGCCCTTCATCCTCTCTTATCTCTTTGCCGATGAAATGATAGTCGCTGGTCCCATCTGATTTCTTTACGATTCTCTTAAGGTTAATGGGAATCAATTCGATCTTGAAGTCGATAACCTTCCGGTCCCGTATCCAGAGATCGATTCTTCCTAAAACGAGCCCCCAGTGCCATGCCTCTACGATTAACGTTTTGTGATCGGAATTGGTGGCATTTATTATGATTGGAGCATCGAGTTTCGTATCGGTGTTGCCATCAACAATGAGATCAATACCACTTACCTGTGTGGCTAACCTCTTGGAGCCTCTATTAAATCCTGGATAGATCCCCAGGTGTGTCAAAGCGATAACGATATCCGCCCGTTTTCTCAACGCAGGAACCAGGTTTTTTGCCACCTCTATCTCATCTTCAAACAGGATTTCCTTGATATTTTTGGGGTTTCCAGTCGTTTGAGTCTCTCTGGTTGTAAGACCCAGGACAGCGACCTTGAAGCCGGTAAATTGTTTTATAATATAAGGTATTCCTATGTAATTGCCATCTTTGGTTCTGACATTGGCAGATAAAAAGGGAAAGCGGGCC
Organism: Deltaproteobacteria bacterium; assembly: GCA_029932035.1. GTDB lineage: Bacteria > Desulfobacterota > DSM-4660 > Desulfatiglandales > Desulfatiglandaceae > Desulfacyla. Next base: position 8,461 of record JAOZQV010000003.1, read on the forward strand.
TTCGCCATCTGTTCTTTCAGGACTACAATCGGATTGTCAAACTCATGATTTCCCAAAACCATGGCATCATAACCGATATAGTTATATCCCAATATATCCGGCTCTGCTTCAAAGAAGTCGGACTCCGCCCCTCCGGTATTGAGGTCCCCTGCATCCAAAACCAGGACGTTCCGGGTTTTGCTCCTTATTTCTTTGACAAGTGTGGCTCGAGCAGGTAGGCCGCCCACATTGGGAAGAGGGCCATACTGGAATTTTACCGGGTGCCCGTGTGTATCATTGGTATAAAGGACTACGAGGTGATAGACAGGGTAGTTTTTGTCTGATGCCTGTTCCCGTGGGGAACTGCCGGAGCAGACGAATCCGAGCAGGATGAGGACCAAAAACCAGAGGAGACTATTAATGTTCTGTCTTGTTAAAAGAGGAATCACTATTTTTTCCCTGTATTCGGTGATGCCTGATCTCTTTTTCCCGTTGCAGGACCCAGTGCCGGTAGAATTAGGGCAAGAAATGAAGTATCGAACGTGGCTGTTGCCCGGTTGGAACCGCACAGTTGGTGTTGCAATAAAATAATGCCGATGTTATGGTTACATCGATCTGTAAGTGACCAACAACTTAATCATAGATTTTTTTAGAAGGGTTATCAATGAAAAAATTATTCTGGATTTTGATTCCTTTTTCCATTTTTTTCTTTAGTAATCCCGGTCTGGCAGAGTTGACGCTCAAAGAAAAAAAGGCGCTAAAAAGCACCTATAAGTCTATTTCATCGAAAAGGAAGGGGCCTTTCTCCATCAACTATTGCACCTGCAAGAACGGTAAGCTGGCCCCTGTGGCGGACAAGGACATGCGGGTTAGGCCCAACCCCTGCCGGGAACTGGAGGGTGCTGGACAACTTTTCTGCTCTGCGTATCGAAACAATCTGGCCAAGAAACTTGCCCAACATGGGGTGTATGTGGGCAATATTTTTTCCAACGAGGTGTTTCTGTGGGACGAGCACAAGGACCATCATCGTCTGGTCAGGGGTTTTATTCTCGAAAAGTATTATATGGATACCCATCCAAAATCCAAACTAACCATGTCCCGGGCCTATGGCGGGATATCCGGCACCGAGTTTGAAGCCAAATATGCCCCCATCTTTTTTGCCAAGTATTATGCCCTTCCAGACTGGCAGGATTTTCACTATTACCTCCTGCAGTATGAACTGCAAAGACGTTTTTTCTGTAAGTGTAACATGTCCCTGATAAACGATATCAGGAACCTCTCCCTTATTATCTATCGCAGCTATCGATCCTTTAAACCGGTCAAGGATCTGGTGCACAACAGGTTGTCTCCGGGATTGGTCCCTTTGGTTGAAGACTTTCAGAAAAAACATCCCCAGGACAAGAAAAACGCAAAAAATTACGAGAAATTGATTGGCCTAATAAAGGAGCTCACACATGTGGATAAGGGCCAACTGAAGGAGTACCTGCCAAAGATATCGGATGAAGGTATCAAACGGCGTATTCAAAATATCCTAAAGATCTCAAAAAAAGCGCCCCTTACCCTGCTCCACAGTCTGGGTGACCTGGTGGTGAAATCCAGGGAAACCGTTGCGGCCAGGGAAATCCGGCCTAAAGAGGCCACAATACTCATAAACCTGAATGTCTCTGCCAATCTGCTGATGCATATGACCGTGACCCGCTTGATGGAGTTAAACAGGGAATGGTCGGTCAAAGAGCTCTTAGGCATTCTCAAGGATTTAGTGGGAGGGAGTTATGGGGCAGGGCTCATGTCCCATCGTGAGTATGAGTCTGCAAAGTCCGCCTTGGACAGACTGCTCACGACCCCTGATCTCACTGTCGGCCAGGCATACCGGGTTCTTAACCGGGCCAACCGGGTGGTGGAGTGGGCCCAGGCCTCCATAGTAACCTCATTCTGGGATGTTTGGGAACCCTGGATCTATCTCTTTCCGGATGTGCAACGAATCAGCGATGATATTATACGCTCATCCCCGCTGATGGGCTATGCCAGCATCATTAAAGCTCTGAGGGGTCATCTGTCGGCCAAGTTGGAATTAGAACATCATATCTTGGGGAAGGCCTACATTGAAGGTGTGCGGGCCTTGAATCCAGGGTTAGCCTTTGGGCCCTTAATGTTTTTTAACGACAAGGAAGATTATACCCGTGATAATATCTTGGCCTTAGAGACAACCAATGCAGAGTTGGAACCGGTGGCAGGGATTATTACAAGGGATGAGGGTAACGTGGTTTCTCATGTCCAGTTATTGGCCAGGGCATTAGGAGTGCCCAATGCCGTATTCTTAAATACCCTTTACAGGGAACTCATCAGCGTAAAAGGGAAGCCGCTTTTTTATGTTATAACGCCTATGGGTCGTATCATATTGAAGGAAGCCGGTAAGATGGACGCAACCGACAGGCTTATCCTAACTGAATACGAAAAAAACAGAAAGAGGACCGGCGATGCCGACGTCAGGGGGCACTCCATCAGGCTCACCATAGATGCCAAACGGCTGAATCTCAAGGAAACTCATGTGCTGGGTCTGGGGAAGATCAGACGAAAGGATTCCGGCTCTATCTGTGGCCCAAAGGCGGCCTTTTTGGGTGAGTTAATGCACCACTTCCCGGACAAAGTAGCCCGGGGTCTTGTGATCCCTTTTGGCGTTTATGCTGAGCATTTTACCAAGGCTAAAGTGGCGCTGCCAAAGAAGCTAAAAGATAAAGGTCTTGCAAAGGCCGGGGCTCCGCTTCCCGATTTTGTGCGTAAGACCTACGACACCTTTTTCAATAAACTGCTCAAGGATCCCAAGGTGTCCTCTACCCAGTTGGCCGAATGGATCAAACCGAGGCTTGATGTGATCCGTTATTCCATCGGGAAAATCCGCCTTGCTCCTACCTTTATACAGGACCTGAAGGGAGGCTTGGAAGCCCAGGGGCTCTTTGTTGACGGAAAAAAGGAGCGTTTGCGCGGGGTCTTCGTCCGCTCGGACACCAATGTGGAGGACATGCCCAATTTCAATGGGGCCGGTCTGAACCTGACCATCTTCAATCTTATGACCTTTTCCGATGTACTTGAAGGTGTCAAGAGGGTTTGGGCATCCCCCTTCACTTACCGCTCTTTTTCATGGCGGCAATCAGTTATCAGCGATCCCAACCTGGTATTTCCTTCCATAGTGGTATTGGAGTCCGTTCCAGCGGAAAAGTCCGGGGTGCTGATCACTGCCGATGTGGACACCGGCGCTCGATCCAAGATGACTATCGCCACGGCCGAAGGGGTGGGGGGCACAGTGGATGGCTCTCCTGCCGAGACGCTTCTATACGACCAGGGCAAAGCCGTATTGTTGGCCCAGTTCAAATCTCCCTCCCGCCGTATGCTCGTGCTGACCGGCAAGGGTGGCTCTCAAATGGTACCATCTACAGGCTCTGAGAGAGTGCTGACAGACAGAGAGCTCAGTGAACTTGTGGCGGCAGCCGAGAAGATAGGACGGAAATTTTCACCTGAAAAGGGCGTTGACGGCAACCCTCTCCCATGGGATATCGAATATGGTTTTGTTAAGGGACACCTCTACCTCTTTCAGACCCGTCCATTTGTCGGGAACAGTGACCTGCGGAATTTGCCCGCCCTTGCCGCATTGGATAAGGGAATCAAGGAGAGGCAGGGACAACCATTTTCTTTAGGGGAAAAGGTTAAGTGGCTGCCATAAGAAAGATCTTTGAGGTCCGGATATGAGCTGGGTAAAGCGATTGTACCAGGAGTTTGTTGCTGCTACCAGGGAAAACAAGGGGACCTTCCTGCCGCTGTTCGGCTGTTTTTTCTTGGTCTTGTTCAGCTACAGTTTCATAAGACCGGTGTGTGAGTCGCTCTTTTTGTCCTCTTGGGGGGCGGCAAAAATGCCCCACGTATGGATTATTTCGGCCGCGGCCACGGCTGCGGTGGTTTGGGTTTATAATAAGTTCGTCAGTACTTCAAGACCCTCCGGGCTCTATGCCGTGAGCAACCTCATCGCAGTCGCCTTTTTTCTCCTGTTCTATTTTTATTTCTCGGCCAAAAATAGGGGTTTTTCGATCATTGCGTTTATTATAAAAGATATCTACGTAGTCATCCTCATTGAACAATTATGGAGCTTTTGTGACGCCACTTTTTCTGTGAAACGGGCCAAAACCCTTTTCGGAATCCTGGCAGGGGCCTGTTCCATAGGTGGTATTATTGCCAGTGTCATGACTGTCTGGTTAGCGACGATCTTAGGTTCCAATAACCTCCTTTTTGTCGGTTGTGGCGCTTTGCTGGCAGGGGTTTTTCTGTTCAGCTATGCCAATGCAAAGGCCGGTCAGGTGGTGGGCAATGACGACGGGAAAAGACCTGAAAGCGGCCTTGAGAAGAAAAAAAAGGAGAGCATTTGGGGAGGGTTCGATATTGTGCTGAAATCCAAATATTTGATCCTTATTTGCATTATGCTCATGTTGAGTCAGTTTGTCACGGCCCTGATCGGTCTTCAATTTAACCAGATTTTGGAGGTTCAGGTCGGGGAATTGGATTTGCGAACGGCTTATTTAGCCAAGTTCTATGGAATGACAAATGTAATTTCATTATTTCTCCAATTTGTCGTGACTGCGCCTTTTCTCCATTTTTTTGGTTTATTGGTCTCCCTGATGTTGGTGCCGGCTATCATGGGAATCGGTTCTTTCGCTTTTTTCTTTACCTCCACGATGTTTGTCATATTTGCCACAAGGCTGGCCAACAAGAGCCTGACCTATTCAGTGTTTCGTTCGGGTAAGGAGATCCTTTATATCCCTTTGACTTATATTGAAAAATACAAGGCTAAAGCGGTCATTGACATGTTTATATATCGTTTTGCGAAGGGTGGAATCGGAGCCGTTATTATCGGCCTCCAGGTAATCATGGTGGTTACAGCTATCAGGATCAACTACATAGTGATAGGGTTGATTCTCTTATGGATCCTCATCGTTCCGGTTTTGATCGGGGAATACAAAAAGCGGGAAATTGCCCGTGCTCAGGGATGACTTATTTATGAAAATGAAAAATTTTGGGGTTTGTTTCCTCAGATTAACATTCCTTATGATATCCATACTCTGTTTTGCCGGCATTCCTAACGTAACTGTAGCCATGACATCGGGAAATGATCTCGACGGCAAAAAAGAGATGGGCAGCGATCCTCCAGGGGTCTTTTTCTACCGGTTGGAGCCTTCATTTTATACGGGGTTTGCCCCTCGCTGTCAGGATCCAAAGCGGATACATATCCATCTGGGACGGGGAAATCAACTCCGGGTTACCATTGAACTGTCCGATCAGATCATCGACGAGTATCTCGCAGATCTGGCCTTAAGATACCGTATTTACGATCAACTCATCAGGGATTCCAAAATGTCTCTGAGTCAGAATATGGGCTTCGAAAGATTCAGCCGGATCATCTCGGATGAAAATATCCAAGAGATGGTGACCAAGAAAAAGAGCATGAGCAAGGAGCAGTATCGAAAGGTCAGCCTGGAGATGTTGAAAAAGCTGAACCCGGGAAAAGTGTTCCATATCAAAATCGATTTTGATCAGCGGATGCGTGAATGGTCTTCTCTTCTCGGTCCCCTGGAAGGGAAGAAATTTTCTCAAAGAGAGGGCCTGGATCTTATCAACGAGATGTTGCCGACGAGAATGACGGTAACCGAGCTGTCCATTACTCTGAAAACTAAACTTCAACATGTCTTGAATCTGTGCGGCCAGTATGGGAAGTGCAAGGACGAGGAATCCTGGGAGAGGTTTTACCTTGCTTCGGTGGATCTCTTCAATACCGCCACAGGGAAGATTTACCCGTTCAAAGGGGATATCCTTGACTTCTATGAATTCACGGTCATCTATCCTGTAGGAACCCTCAATGAATTCGCCAAATTCGAAGGCGAGAAAATTCCCCTGTACCCTTGCCCAGGCAAACGCTCTTTGTGTGTACACCAGCGTACCAAAAGGGTGGACCACATCCCCGATATCCCCTGTTACGGATATTTGCCATGGATACCCTATATGCATGTGGGCAAAACACTCCACAATTCCTTCCATAGCCTATGGTTCAGCATCGACACACGGAAAAACGGCTTTATCCCGGATGAATGGAGGAGGAATGTTAGGGAAAGCCGCTCAGGAAAACCTTACCCATATCTCTGGTTGCTCAGCCGGGGACCTATGTCCCACGGTTGCACCCATGTCAATGCCGGCCATATCTCGGAATTGCGACAGATGTTGCCTTCGGATGAGAAATTGTTGAGTCAGGTGGTGACCTACCGAAATAAATCCAATCATTTTGACGTATTTGATATTGACGGCGATGGGCAACCGCAGGTCATGGGCGTCAAGTATTATTATGCCTATTCACTAAAAGGGAAAAAACCACACAGGATGAGAGCTCCTTCCGACCGTAAGTCTTTCTATAAATGGCTCTACAAAGATCACTATCGTTATGACAGAGAGGGCCAGGTCATTTTTGAAAAGGCGGCTACCTCCAAGTTTAAGGGAACAAGGGCCGTTACGGGAAAGACGTACTACGATATTCCCCTATATGAAGCCGACTATTCGCCGGAAACCATTCAGTTTTACAAACCCACCAACATCCCTTTTGTCAGAGAGTTGAGACGCGTCAGCTCCACCTATAGCCTGAACCGCAAGGTGCTCAAATTGAACGGCAGATAGGAGGACTTGGAAGTTGAATATTGACGATTTAGAGAAAGGAAATTTGCCATTCTCAGAGATCGCGACAAATAGGCTTCTTCCTCCTGTCAATCGTCATCATGCACAGCTAATTTTCGGATTGTGCCTCTTCGTCTTTTTTAACATCTCCTGTTTTACAATCATTACCTCCTTCACCAAGAGCAATTTTCTAACGGCCATTCAGATGTCACAAGCCTTCAAAGTGGTATACAACCAGAAGCCATATTTCTTTTTGTACGGGTTTTCCGGCATCTGTTTCATATTCTTCTATCTCCTCTATCACATACTCAGCCCGAGGGCGACATTTGAATACCGAATCAAGAGGGATATCCTTTTCCTGACCGGATCTTCCTTAGTGCTCTATCTAATTGCTCTGTTCTTCCCCGGTTTCCAGCAAAGGTTTTTCCCTGCCGCAGCCTATTTTGTTGTCTACGATATCTTAGATGACCTGATTATTGTCCAGACATGGACCTTGATTAATTACTCAATTGACATCCGTGAATCAAAAAAGATCCAAAACCTGTTTCTGCTTTCAGGCGGGGTGGCCGCGTTCATCTCAGGTCAATTCATCGTCGGATTAGTTCCTCAGGATAATCAGGCCTTCTTTCTCATCCTTGTCATTATCTATTCCGGCATAAGCTATCTGATCGTGTCCCATATCTTCTCCTTTCATCGTTCCCAGATTTTTGCCACCATATCAGCAGAGAAGGTACGTCTAAAAACCTTGTTTACCTCTCAAAGGGAGTACAGGGTAATAAAATCTATCATATATATCACCATACTCATTGGTGTCTTCACTCTTTTTTTCAAGGTACTCTTTGATATCCAGGTGAATACGAGATATCCCATTCATCCTGTGAGCGTAACCGCCGTTGATCCACAATCGACCGAAATGCCGGATCCCAAGACCGAGTTTATCGGGCAATACAAGGCATTTGTCAGCCTATTCCAAGTCGCATTCCAATTGCTGTTCATCTATTTCTTTGCCAGGTTATGGCTAAACGGCCGCATCCTGTTTTCATACCCATTACTCTTGATTCCCAGCCTTGTCTTTATCCTATGGGTGTATTTTACCCGCAGGCCCGGATATGAAAACCTCCTGTTTTGGGGGACTGTCGTTGCATGCGGGGTCAACGAACTGATAAGGAGGGTTATTTTTGATTCCGCTTACCAGTTGCTTATGTTTTCCATTCCTGAGAGGCTTTGTAACGCCCTCAGAATGTATGCGAGGCTTTTGATTAAGCCGTTAGTCATCGTTGTCATCTGTCTTTTTTTTGCGATTATCCCTGCGCAAACAAGTCCCATCCCGTTCTATTGTTTTTTGCTTATTGCGCTCTTAGGCTCAATGATTGCAGTAGTATCCAGAATTCCGGGTGACTACATCTCTTCCCTTAAGAGATCGGTCCTCAGGCGACTTCCGGTTGATCGCGCTTTAGATTCGCCTGTTAGCTTCGAGGCAAATTACATAATTGAGCAATACCAAAAGATGGTGGCAGGAACGGATGATCGTTTCGGATATCTCTACATCCTCAATATCATCCGCAGCAATTACTCCCCTGACCTGGATCCCATCTTGGCCAAACTCCTTGAAAATAAATATAGAGAGGTGCGGCTGGAAGCAACTTCGGTGGTTGGCGATATGGGTATAGTCAAATTGTTCGGCCATTTGGAATCTATGTTCGGCCTGGAAACGGATTTTCAATTAAAGGAGGCCTGCCTCAAGGCAATTGCAAAATGGGGACCTTCCGATGATGGGCTTGTTCATCAGTGGATGAATCTGGATCTTCCGATACACTTCCGCAAATATGTACTCATTGCGGCATACCGCCATGGGCCGCCAGGATTAAGGGAAGAAGTTGTTCGAGAAACGGCCTCCCTTTCCCGCTCCTCGGAAAATGACAAAATCTTAGCCGGCATTTGGCTGATAGGTGAACTGGGACTTTCACATTTGAGAGATGAAGTAAAAGGTCATTTTGGTGTGGCAGATCCTATGGCGATTAAGGTTATTCTCGAGGCGGCTGCGAAATTGAAGGATTTTGAGCTTTTCACCTCGTATATAAACCATGTCGGCTATGACCGGATTCGAGATTACGAAGGCTTAAGTCGAAATCTGGCCCTTTTCGGAAACAGGGCCCTTGATATTATCTCCGACATGATCAAATCGATCACCCAATCCAAATCCGATGTCCAACTGAAAAAGTGTCTCCGGACTCTGCGGTTTATTCCTTTTCAATACTCTGTGGATTTCTTGGCCGACACTTTTCTGAATTTCAATGTTCCGCTTATCCGTGAAGAAGCCCTCAATTGTATAGCCAAGATCAAGAAGGCCGAACCGCATTTCGATTACAGCTTATTCCTGAAGAAGCTGCCTGATGAGATTAGCCGGTGTAAAAGGTACTGCCGTTACTACAAGGTGGTGATGTTATGGAATCCTAAAAGTCTGCTGTTGATCGAACTTGAGCGGAATATTGAGCATCGAGTTTGGTCCATATTCAAGGTGCTTGATATGTTCTATCCCGATCTGGGTATGTTTGATGCCTATTACCGTATTATCCTCGCATCCCCACAGCATGTGAAGGCCTCCCATGCCAAGGCCAAGTCAATTGAATATTTAGAGAGTCTAATAAAGGATGAACATCCCGAGTTTCTTCAGCTTTTAGAATCGATTGTATTTGAGGGCGGTTTCCTTACGGACGTTGCCCCCTTGTCGGGTGCGCCCATAGATGTGATGGACGTGTACGAAGATATCTTGACCCATAGCAACCACTGGCTTGAAGTCTCAGCTATACTGGATGTGCCACCAAGCATGAGAAAACGATTTGGACCCATTTTTGAGGAGACGGAAGAGATGATACCGGTCATGGAAAAGATCCATTTCTTGAGGGAAGTTCCCCTTTTTAGGGGTTTTTCAATTTCCGATATGATTATTATCGCTGAAATCACCCAGGAAATCAGGTTTGAGGCCGGGCAGGTCCTGTTTAGGGTCGGAGATCCGGGGGACGCCCTTTATTCGATCCTGGAAGGGAAGGTGGATATTGTCAATGAGAGGGAACAGCTTATAGTCAGTCTGGGTCCTCCAAGGTGTTTTGGTGAAGTTGCCGTATTGGATAAAAAGGGAAGAACGGCCAAGGCGATTTGCGTGGAGGAGTGCCTGATGCTTATGATTCCCAGGGACGATTTCCAGGAGATCTTAGAAAACTACCCGGCCTTATACAAGAATATCGTATATATCCTTACCAGTTGGTTGCGCGAGGATCAAACTAAGAAAAAGGGACTGGATTAAAGACCGGCGAAATGGGCCTTTCTGATTACAGCTCAATCATAGGCCCGGGCTCATCCTGACTCCCGATCAATATGTCGGTTCCCCCAAGACCGCAGTTTCCAAGGACCTTTGCCGCTGTCTGATGGGCCTTGTCTGGATGATTGTTGGTTTCACTCAGGTGGGCAAGGACCACTAATTTCAAATCGATATGGGAAATAGCGGCAAGGAGTTCTCCGCCCTGCTGGTTCGAAAGGTGTCCGTCCGGGCCCTTTATCCTTCTCTTAAGGTACAGAGGATAAGGCCCGTCATCCAGCATATCCGGATCATAGTTGAATTCCACGATCAGGGCCCTGCATCCCTTCAATCGTTCTTCTGCCAATCTTGTACTCCGGCCTAAATCAGTGGCAAGCCCGATCCGCGTGCCGTCCGTGGATATCACGATACCCATGGGATCGACCGCATCATGGCATTTTGTGAAGGTCTCTACGATAAGATTGTTGATTGTGATAGCTTCGCCCGTTTGAATAAGCATTGGCTTTGGAAGATTCCCCAATGTCTTCTGCGCGCGCTCAAGTGTCTTCATATTGATATATAGGGGCAGATCATAACGGCGGGCCAAAGGCCCCGCCCCTCTTATGTGATCTGAATGCTCATGGGTAAGAATAATGGCGTTCAGGCTTTTTGCAGACACCCCTAAAAGATTTAGACGTCGCTCAATCTCGCGACAACTCAAACCGGCGTCAATCAAAACCCTCGCACCGTTTGTCTCCACATAGCAGGCGTTTCCTTCGCTACCAGAGGCAAGAATAGAAAATCTTATCACTCTCTTCATCTGATCCCGCTGTGGCCAAAACCTCCCTCTCCTCTTGGCGTTGCGTCAAGATCCTCCGTCTCTAAGATATCGGCCTTGTATACCTTAGATATCACCATCTGGGCGATACGGTCTCCTCTTTTGATTATGAAGGAATCCTCCCCCCAGTTGATAAGAATGATGCCTACTTCCCCCCTGTAGTCGGAATCGATGGTCCCCGGTGAATTTATAATGCCGATACCATGGTTAAGGGCTAAACCGCTTCGGGGTCTGATCTGTGCCTCGTATCCGGGGGAGATAGAGATGCTCAGGCCTGTGGGAATGAGTTTTATGTGACCAGGGTTTAATGAGACAGGGCTTTCAACACAGGCCCTGATATCCATACCGGAAGATCCTTCGGATTCATACCGGGGCAGGGGAAGCCCTTTGTGAGTCTTAAGAGGTTTTACTTTAACGCAGATACGATCCAAACGGTAACCCCAAAGGATTGATGATTGAATATTTAATATTGAATATTAATGATTGTCGATTGATGATTGGCGACCTTGACATCCTCTATTTGAAGGATGCCCAATATGCAATATTCAATACTCAAGGAGGCCCCTGTCAAGGTCTTCATCCTTAAGGGGCCCTAAAGCGGCGAAGGAGATCTTGCTCTCTCTGAAGGTATCGTTTGCGGTCTCAATCACTTCATCAATGCTGACTCGCTCTAAATTGGTTGCTAATTCTTCATGATCGACATATCTTCCAAAAACAAACTCGTTTTTTGCATTCCGCATCATCCGGTTATCTGCGCTTTCAGAGGCTAAGTAAATACCGCCTATAAGATGCTCTTTGGCCGCTGTTAGATCCGGTTCGGTCAATTCGCCCTCGCACAGCTTCCTGATTTCATTCCGGATCGTCTCAAGCACTCGATTCAGATTGCGCTGTTCTGTTGCCGCATAAACCCCTAAGAGACCCGCATCAACATATGTGGATAAAAATGAGTACACGGAATAAGCCAAGCCCCTTTTTTCCCTGATCTCCTGGAAAAGACGGGAACTCATATTCCCCCCTAAAATCGTATTAAGTATAGCGCAGGCGAATCGTTTTTCAGCCACCTGGGAAGGCGCTTCTCCTCCGAGACAGACGTGTACCTGCTCCAATTCCTTAAAATGGACGGAAAGGCCCCCATTGGATAAAGGGGCACTTCGTACCGAACTTAGACCGCTCTCTCCAGGCGCAGACTCAAAAACAGGTTCAAAATATGAGACCATTTTCTGGTGATCCACATCCCCTGCCGCCACTACGAGGATATTCTCGGGGGTATACGATTTTTGGATATAATTGAGGATAGACTCTTTACTAATTGCGGATACGGTTTCCCCGGTTCCTAAAATAGATCGTCCGATCGGGTGCTCGGCCCAGAAAAGACGATTGAAGAGCATATGGAGATTTTCATCAGGAGAGTCCTCCGTCATGTTGATCTCCTGAAAGATTACCTCCCTTTCACGCTCCATATCGACGGGATTGAAGGTCGGATTCAGGAAGATATCAGAGAGGATTTCGGCCAAAAGCCCAAAGTGTTTGCCTAAGACCCTTCCGTGAAAACAGGTGTTCTCTTTACCAGTGAATGCATTTGACAGTCCACCTATGGCGTCGAGATCCTTGGCTATCTGGAGGCCGCTCCGGTTCCGGGTCCCTTTGAAACTCATATGTTCGATAAAGTGGGAAACCCCGTTCTCCGAACTCATCTCATCGCGTGACCCTATATTGATCCATATACCGAGAGAAACGGATCGAAGATGCTCTAACCGCTCGGAAATAACCCTGACTCCGTTCTTCAGTGTTGTCTTATGATACATTATCCAGGCTTTCTCCGAGAGCGGCCTTGCGCGAGAGGCGAATTCTTCCATCGTTCCCCACCTCCAAGACCTTTACCAGCACCTCATCACCTTCATTGAGCACATCCGTGACCTTATTGACCCTTTCATTAGCCAACTGGGATATATGGACCAGGCCGTCCGTGCCGGGGAAGATCTCTACAAATGCGCCGAAATCCATTATCTTGACCACTTTCCCCATGTAGAGTTTGTCGACCTCCGCCTCCTGGACAATCTCTCTGATCATCTTTAGGGCAGAGTCAGAGCAATCTCTGTCAGGAGAGGAAACCGTGACAATTCCCTCATCATCCACGTCAATTCTGGCGCCAGAGGTGTTGGAAATCTCCCTGATCGTTTTTCCGCCGGGGCCGATGAGGACTCTGACCTTTTCAGCATTAATCTTGATCGAGGTAATAATTGGGGCGTATTCCGATACATCCGTTCGCGGTTGGGTAATGGCCTTTTCCATCTCATCTAATATAAAAAGGCGGCCATCTTTCGCCTGTTCAAGGGCCTGTTGCATTATCTCCTTTGTGAGCCGTTCAATCTTTATGTCCATCTGTAAGGCTGTAATCCCGTCACGAGTGCCGGTTACCTTGAAGTCCATATCCCCGTAATGGTCTTCATCCCCTATAATATCGGTAAGCACTGCTACCTTGTCACCATCAGTTACAAGTCCCATGGCTACACCGGCAACAGGCGCCTTGATAGGCACACCGGCATCCATTAGGGAGAGGCATCCGCCACACACGCTCGCCATGGAGGAAGAACCGTTTGACTCTAAGATCTCCGAGACAACCCGAATACAGTATTTAAAGTCATCCCCTTCAGGCATTACAGGTAAGAGGGCCCGTCTCGCTAAGGCGCCATGGCCGATCTCCCTGCGCCCCGGTCCGCCAAGTCTCTTGGCTTCGCCCACGCTGTAGGGAGGGAAATTGTAGTGAAGTATAAATGATCTGAAATGATTACCGTAGATAGATTCAATCCTCTGTTCATCCCTTTCTGTCCCCAACGTTGTCAAGACCATTGCCTGGGTCTCGCCCCGTGTAAAAAGGGCAGATCCATGAATGCGCGGTAATAGGCTCACATGGCATTCTATCGGTCTGACCTTATCAAATGGGCGTCCGTCCATTCTTTTTCCCTCCGACAACATCATATGACGGACCATTTTCTTTTCAAGGTCGTGTACGGCCTCTTTGATTTCCGATCCCTTTCCTTCATACTCATCTAAAAGAGCGTCCAGGGTATGCTCCCCGGCCTCTTTCCTTTTCTGTTGCCGCTCCATTTTGTCTGAAGTGACAATTACTTCTTTTAAAAGAGGGGTGGCGGTTTCAATGATTTTTGTCTGAAGCGACTCGTCAATATCGGCAGGGGGAATAACCCTCTTTGGTTTGCCCGCTTCCGCCTTGAGGGCATCCTGCATGTCAAGCATCGGCTGAATAGCTTCGTGACCGTAAAAGATTGCCTCAATCATATCAGACTCAGGAACAAAGAGGGCTCCACCCTCAACCATGACAACGCCATCCCGATTACCGGCAACAATCAGATTGATATCGCTTTCCACCTGCTCGCTGATTGTGGGATTGGTTATAAACTGATCGTCAATTCTTCCCACCCGAACTCCTGCAATCGGCCCGGAAAAAGGGATATCCGAGATCTCAAGTGCGGCCGAAGCGCCTAACATGGCCAACATATCGGACTCATTTTCTTTGTCAGTGGAGAGGACGGTCGCGATAACCTGGGTCTCAAAACGATAGTTTTCAGGGAACAGGGGCCTGAGAGGCCTGTCTATCAAACGCGATGTCAGCGTCTCCCCTTCGCCAGGTCTTCCCATATCCCTTCGAAAAAAGTTGCCCGGGATATTGCCGCCTGCATAAGACATTTCCTGGTATTCAACAGTCAGAGGCAGAAAATCGATTCCTTTACGAATTTCATCTGTAGACACCGCTGTTACTAATACGACGGTCTCCCCATATGTAACGACTACGGACCCGCTTGCCTGTTTTGCAATACGACCCGTTTCTATATTAAGGGTCTTGCCATTGACCTCGATTGAACTATTCTTTATCATTGTCTTCTTTATCCTTTCGCCCGGTTTGATAAGGATGTCGGGCATCGAATTTTTGGAATTCGCAAATTTCGCAATCTACTTACGAATGCCGAGTTTTTTGATCAGATCCTGGTATTTCCCTGAATCTTTCTTTTTCAGGTAATTGAGAAGTCTTCTCCTCTGGCCGACTAATTTCAAGAGCCCCCGTCGTGAATGGTGATCCTTTTTGTGTATCTTAAAATGACCTGTAAGATATTTAATTCGACTGGTAAGTAAGGCAATCTGAACTTCGGGCGAACCGGTATCTGTTTCATGGACTTTAAACCGTTCAATGACTTCTCTTTTTGCTCCCGCTGTCAAAACCACTTTTTATACCTCCTCTAAGTTAATTTGTTTCAATTTGCCAAGGACAAGATCCGTAGCGCATGGTGCAGATGGTGATGCGTTGCGCTATGCTCTACGCGGAAAATACCCTCTCTATCTTAGTCTTGACACGACTAACCTCATCCTCTAAATTTACTTTCATGATCGCTACAAGTTTACTGTTGCTGACAAGTTTGATCCATCCATCATTTAGACCCGAATGTATGCCGGTTTGGCGTTTCGGACCGACAATCAATTCTTCCCATACCGGTTGGTATCCATGTCGCACCTTTTCAGCAAGGGTCGCATTAATTACTACTTCTCCCATATCAAGGAGCGCGTCTCTAATGGTAAGCACTTTTTTTGATAATAATCCCTCACGAGCTTTGTCCGTAATCTCTGAAGAGGGAAGGGCATCCTCAACGTCGAAAGGGCCGCTCTTCAGCCTGCGCAAAGATTGAAGGTGCCCGCCAGGCCCTAAATCCCTTCCGAAATCCACTGCGAGACTCCTGATATAGGTCCCACTGGAGCATCTGATCCGCATTGTGATCTGTGGGAGATTAACCGACAGGATATTAAGAGAGTAAATAGTAACCTCCCGCGCCTTAAGGTCCACGCCCTGACCGCTTCGGGCCAGTTTGTACGCCCGAGTGCCCTTATGTCTTATGGCTGAATAAGCCGGCGGAACCTGGCGGATCTTACCCACAAATCTGTCGACGCTCTCCCGGATATATTCAGGTCTCAGATCAGGCACGTGGCTGGTTCTTAACACTTTCCCTGTTGGATCTAAGGTGTCCGTTTCAACACCCAATTCCACGGTAGCCAAATAAACCTTCTCAGCAGACATGATAAACTGAGAGAGCTTTGTTCCCTGGCCTAAAAGGATGATCAACAACCCGGTTGCAAATGGATCTAATGTCCCGGCGTGCCCGACCTTGACAGGATCACTTCCTCGGAATAAGGTTTTGACCTTCTTAACCACCCCATAAGAGGTTTCGCCAGGCCCCTTGTCAGTTAAGAGTATTCCATCAGCTGCATGTCCCATCCAAAAACCGGTGAGCCTCTTTTAAAAAGTCGTTCTTTACGTTCTTTAAAGATCCTTGGGACGTGAATCCGGCGGCCCGGATGTGTCCCCCGCCTCCGAACCGGGATGCCAAATTAGCCGCATTTAGCCAACTGTTCGATCGGAGACTGAATTTGCAATCATTTTCTCCTGTTTCACGAATTAAGACACCAAGCTCAACCCCAAAGATAAATCGGGGATAATCCACAAGTCTCTCACTATCAGACTGTTGTGCCCCGGCCTTTTGAAACATCTCCTGAGAGAGTATCATGATAGCGATACTTCCCTCATGATGGAATTCAATTGTGCTCAGGGCCATTTCTAACAATCTTAGTCGGGGCAGGCTATAGCTATCCATAACCTTCTTTGATATCTCCCAGGGGTCTGCCCCCCGCTCCATCAAGGATGCCGCAATTCTCAGGGCCTCAGCCGTGGTATTGCTATATCTGAAGGAACCGGTGTCTGCCTGGATGGCGGCAAATATATTACCGGCAACATCAGCGCCCATTGGAAAACCTGCTTTTTCTAACAATCTGAACACCAGTTCGCCTGTAGAAGAGCTTTCGGGTTCAATCAGGTTCAGATCTCCAAAGGACTCGTTGGTTTCATGATGGTCAATATTTATCACGAGTCGATAATTTCTTAGATGATTCTCGAACTCTCCCAACCTGGACTTCTCAGCACAATCCAGGGCCACGGCAGCATCAAAATCCCCGTCGGCATTAAGTATATTGACGATTTCGTCAGCCCCTTTCAAGAGATTCAGGGGAGGTTGAATGGGGTCCTGGGCAAGAAGCGAAACGTCCTTACCCGCATCAGACAGGCTCTTGCCAAGGGCGAGCATGGAGCCGAGGCCATCACCATCCGGGTCCTTATGGGTCATAAGCAGAAAACGCTTCCCTTCTGCTAACACTGTTGCAATCTTGCCAAGAGACCTCATCGTTCTTTTTCATTTCCCCTGATTTTCTCAAAGACCCGTTCCATATGACTCCCGCCTTCTAAAGAAGGATCATGCACAAACGAAATCTCAGGGACATAACGCAGCTCCATCCTGATGCCGATTTCTCTCTTTATAAATCCTTTGGCGCTGTTCAGGCCTGCCTGGGCCTTTTCTATCTGCCGTTGATCCCCTACAACACTGTAAAAGATCTTGCCCCGTTTAAGATCATCGCTAAGACGGATTCCGGTCAAGGTGACTCCCTGAACCCTCGGGTCTTTTACCTTTTCTAAGAGAAGAAAGGCGATTTCTCTTAAGATCAGGTCCCCCACTCTCACTGATCGTTTGCCTGGCAGCATTTCCTATCCTCTCTTCATAGATTATAAATATCCATTTCAGTATTCACAATTTGTGCGAGGTATAGTGAATCGAGAAATTCGAGTATGTGGTTTAAGGAAGAGTCAATGTGACGCCGGTCATTCCCTATTGCACTGATTCCCAACTCAATTTTCTGCCACTTATCATTGGAGCCAACCTCTGCAACGGAAACATTGAACTTGGCCTTCACTTTATCCACCATGCTCCGGACTACCTTTCGTTTCCCCTTGAGAGATCGGTTGTCGAAGAGCCTAAATTCTATTTTCAAGGTCCCAACCACCATATTTTACAACTCCGCAGCTACCTCCTCCACCTCATAGACCTCAAAAATATCCGCCGGTTTTACATCACTGAAGTTCTCCAAACCGATACCACATTCATATCCGGTCTGGACCTCCTTGACATCCTCTTTAAATCGTCTGAGCGAGGCGAGCTTCCCATCAAAGACGACCACGTTGTCCCGCAAGAGCCTAACGTGTGCATTCCTGTCAACATGACCATCCGTGACCTGACATCCTGCAACCGCGCCCACTTTTGGAACACGAAATATCTCTTTGACCTCTGCGTGGCCAATAACATGTTCTTCCAGAACCGGCTCTAATAGGCCGGTCATGGCAAGGCGAATATCCTTGATGGCATTATAGATGACGTCGTAGTACCGAATATCGACATTTTCTTTTTCAGAAACTTCAACAACGCGTGGGGTTGCCCTTACATTGAACCCGATAATAATAGCTCCTGAGGCGGTAGCAAGCATCACATCCGACTCTGTAATAGCTCCAGTTGCCGAATGAATGACATTGAGTTTGACCGCTTCTGTACTCTGTTTGACTAATGAATCAGAAAGCGCTTCCGCTGAACCCTGGACGTCTGTCTTTAAAATAATACTAAGTTCCTTCACATTCCCCTTGCTTATCCTGTCAAAAAGGTCATCGAGACTTACCGGACCTCTCTTTCCCAGGTCCTGCTTCTGACTCTTGGCCTTTCGATGTTCAATGATCTGTTTAGCGGTTTTTTCATCCTTTACAACTACAAATTCATCACCTGCCATGGGAACGCCTGAAATACCGTACAGTTTGACAGGAACAGACGGTCCGGCGCTTTTCATCATCCTTCCCCTGTGATCAAGCATTGCCCTCACTCGACCAAAATGATCTCCGCAGACGAATTGACACCCCGGACTGAGTGATCCGTTCTTTATCAGGACTGTGGCCACTGGCCCCCTGCTTTTGTCCAATTCCGCTTCAATAACAGTTCCTCGGGCCTCTCTGTTGGGATTGCCCTGCAATTCGAGCATTTCAGTCTGAAGCAATATAAGGCCTAATAGATCTTCGACCCCTTCACCGGTTTTGGCCGAAACATGCCCTAACAAGGTTTCTCCACCCCATTCCTCAGGAGCAAGATCGAGTTCAGCGAGTTCCCTCTTTACCTTTTCTGGATCTGCTTCCGGTTTATCGATCTTATTAACTGCAACCACTATCGGTATATTTGCCGCGCGGGCGTGATTAATGGCTTCCTTTGTCTG
>JAOZQV010000143.1 GCA_029932035.1 Deltaproteobacteria bacterium
ATAGGGCTTTGTAACGAAGTTATCTGCCCCGACATCAAGGCCTTTGATAATATCCTCCGGCTCGGTCAACTGGGTAAGGAGGAGGACCGGAATGCTTTTAAGATCATTATCCGCCTTTATCTTCCTGCACAGCTCATAGCCGTCCATCTCCGGCATAACGATATCGCTGATAACGAGATCCGGGGGATGCTCCTTCAAACGGGAAAGGCCATCTGCTCCATTTGTTACAACCGATACCTTATAACCGCTTTCCTCTAAAAGGCTTTGCAGTTGAAGAGCCTGGGTAGGGCTGTCTTCAACAATCAGTATATTCGTGTTTTTCTTCAATTTATCGTTTGCAGATGTCATAGCCTATTTCCCCCATTTTTCTTTTTCCTCTCACAGAGGACACAGAGATCACAGGGGTTTTTGATTTTCTCTGTGTGCTTCGTGAGCTCTGTGAGAGATTTAATAATTCATCAAATTCCATTTTTCGTGCCCTTCGTGATCTTGGTGGTTCAATTCTTTATTTCCCGATTGAATTCAAGAACCCCGTGATCTTTTCCGGTGGAAAGACATGAACTGCCCCATTCAATTTTATTGCCTCGGCCGGCATGCCGTAAACTACACAGCTCTCCCTGTCCTGGGCGATTGTAACCGCCCCTCTCGCTTTCATACCCGCCAGTTCAACTGCCCCATCCTTCCCCATCCCCGTCAGGAGCACACCGACTCCCCTCCCTCCATAAACCTTGGTAACGGAACGGAAGAGATACGACACAGACGGCCGCACACCGTTTTCAACCGGACCATCGCTGAGGACGATCCTGCCCCCTACTGTTACACCCATGTGAGAGCCATCCGGGGCAAAATAGACAACCCCTTTCCTGATATGCTCTCCATCTGACGCGATCTTGACCGAAAGCCCGCTCTCTTTATTCACCCACTCCACCATACCCTCAAGGAACCCCTCAGCGATATGTTGGACAATCAGTATAGGCACAGAAAACCCCTTTCCTAATCCTGAAAGGATACCCTTGATAACAGGGGGACCGCCTGTTGAAGCGCCTATGGCCACCACCTCAACCCTTTGCCGGGCAACTGCCGGTCCTGCTGCCGCCGATACCGCAGGAACACCTCCCGGCTTCATCTTTCGTGGCAGACGTCTCACCACCCTCACTTCAGACATGGTTTTAATGGTCTGAACCAGTTTTGCCGCTAATGGTTTCGATCTTGGATGACCCGGCCCGGGAGGCTTTTCTAAGGCCACAAGCGCACCGGCATCTATCGCTCTAAAGGAATTCTTGACACTCTCAGGATCCCAGCTTGAAGTCACAACAAGAATCGGGACTGGACACTCTTCCATAATCCTTCGGGTTGCCTCATACCCATCCATCCTGGGCATGTGGATATCCATGGTAACGATGTCGGGCCGTTTAAGCTTAACGAGCCTGACACCCTCCTCACCGTCCTGGGCTACCCCAATCACCTCAAGTTGTTCGTCAGAGCTTATGATGTGCTCCAAATACTGTCGAACAGTAAATGAATCCTCAACAATCAAAACCCTTATGATTGATAATTGTTTTTTCATTGATCCAAAACCTTATTCAGAGATCGTCAAATAGGCATCTCGCTTTAATAGGACGCAGATCGTCGCAGATTTTCGCAGATTACTACTTATTGATTATCTTTTCCGTCAGTTCTTTATGTCTAAAATCCTGAAAACCCGCGTTCATCTGCGTCCTCAAAAACACCACTCAACGAGGTCTCTTATTTAAAGTAATCTCCCTGTTGGCGCCATATTGTCCGTCGGCGGCTTGCCGGTTTCTTTTCTTATCTTCTTTCGCTCACACTTCTCAGATTTCTCTTTTGACTCGCAGAAGTTACGGATCCAGCCCTGTTTTACGACTTCCGAATTTCCCTGGAAGTTAAGGAAAAACCCGCATTTTTCCAACAGCTCACATTTCTCGCCCATTCTTGCCTCCTCCTTCAATTTTCAGCATCCACCATCAAATATCCAGTATCCAGCATCCAGCATCCTTAGATCATCCTCTTAATCACTTCCAGCAGATTACTCTGATCAAAGCTGCTCTTGACAATATAGGCGTTAGCGCCCGCATCGATCCCCTTCTCCCGGTCCTTCTGGGTCTCAAGACCGGTAACCAGGATCACCGGGATCTCGGAATATTTTTTATCGGAACGGATCTTTTTGGTAAGCCCGAAACCGTCCAATTTCGGCATCTCAACGTCCGAGACCACCAGATCGAACTCTCCGGTCTTGAGCGTTGTATATGCCTCTGACCCGTCCACTGCGGTCTTGACCAGATATCCAGCCCCTTCCAAGATGCTCTTGATCAGCATCCGCGAGGTGATGGAATCCTCTGCAACAAGGATCGACTTCTTTTCTCCCTCCCCTTCGGCTGCCTTAAGGCCGGGGGCCTGGACGGAGGCATCCGGGGATGATGTCAATAGATCATTGACATTCAGGATGGGAACCACCCTCCCTGATCCCAAGATGGTTGCCCCTGAAATGTTGGGGACAGATTTAAGCTGTTTTCCCAGACTCTTTACAAGCACCTCCTGCTCACCCAGAACCGCGTCTACCCTGAACGCGATCCGTCTCTCTCCGGCCCCCAAGACTACGACGGTCAAAAACCCATTCCCTGCTGAGTTGTCCTTCTCCTGATTGAGTCCAAAGACCCGGGCAAGATCCACCAAGGAGAGGGCCTTTCCGTTCAGGGGGATGGTGGCCCTGTTCTCAACCGTCTTGATTTCATCCCTGTGGACCCTCAGTGTGCGGTCCATATTGGAACTGGGCACAATAAAGAATCTGTCAGCCACCTGAACCAGGATACCCCTGAAGGTAGCAATGGTTACGGGAAGCTCCATTCTAAAGGATGTGCCCCTGCCTGGTGCGGTATCCAAGGATAGGAGGCCTCCGAGCTTTTGGACCTTTTCCTGCGCAATGGCAAGCCCGAGGCCCCTTCCGGAGATCTCCGTGATTATCGGGCTTGTGGAGACCCCTGACTCTAATATAAGCGATAGGGCATCCCGGTCGTCAAGCTGTTCTATCTCCTGTTTCGTCATTACACCTAAGCTTGCTGCCTTCTTTTTCACCTGTGCCAGGTCGATACCTACACCATCGTCCGCGATAAGGATCTTGACCTTCCCCCCTTCGGTCTGGGAAACGTTCATATGAATGGTCCCGCTGCGCGGTTTTCCCTGTTTCTCCCTCTTTTCCGGGGCCTCAAGACCGTGATCAATTGAGTTGCGGAGAAGGTGGGTGATGGGGTCTCTCATCTCTTCAAGGATTCTCCTGTCTATCTCCACGTCACCGCCTTCAATTAGTAGATCGACCTCCTTCCCCTGGTCCCGCGAGATTTCACGGATCATCCTTGGAAAGATGTTAAGGAGGGTGGAAAAGGGGAGCATGGTAACCCTCTTCATATCATCCAGAAGGTCGTCCACCATTAACCCGAGGGTGTGGCCTTCCCGCTCTGCCCCCTTTGTGAGGCCCCATATCTCTTTCCCCAAAGACCGGATGAAATCGTGGTTCCAGTCAAGGAATCCGCTGAGGTTGTCCCACCCGTCCCCCTCCTGAGCCATCCTGTTAAGCGCCCTCAGTTCAGGCCCAATCTCACCCCATCTCTTGTTCCAGATCTCGATGGAACGGACGATCTCCTTTAGATCGGCCAAATGTTGTCCCGAAGCCAACTTCAGCGAAACCAATTCCTCGGCCTTGAGAAAAAGTAAGTCTAATTTGGCGGTTGATATCCTCACGCTCTCCGAGGCGAGCGGCTTGCGCTGTGATTCCCGAACCTCTTGTGACAATTGGGGCTTCGGGGCTGGCTTTTCTTTTGCCGGTTCTTCTTTTTCTCTTTCCTCTTCCCTCGGTTTCTCCTCTATCTTCTCCGGAGGAGACTTCTTTTGCCCCTTTGCTTTCGGTTCCTCCTTTGGTATCCTTTTAGAACCTTTCATCTCCTTACCTGCCTTAACCTCCTGGAGCCGACTAACAAGGGTTGCAAGCTCTCCAATCTGGTCAGGGCCTCCCCCTTCCGAGGCCGATAGGGAATCCTCAATCGCTCTCACACAGTGATGAAGCAGGTCAAAAAGCCCCGCGGAGAGCGAGACCTCATCCCGTTTCATGGCCGCAAACACGCCTTCTATGGCCTGGCAAATGGTCTCTATCTCCGTCAGATTAACCGAACGAGCTGCACCCTTCAGACTGTGGGCCTCCCTGAACGCCACTTCCAGGGCCCGGGCCTTATCCTCCCCACCGCCCCCCTTTTCAAGATCCAGCAGGCTGGAAGACAAACTCGCAAGCCGCTCATCAGCCTCACCGCTGAATGCCTCCCTTAGTTTTTTGAGTAGTTCCTCTTCGTTCATTTTGTATCTCAACTTTACAGGACGCAGATTTCCGCAGATAAACGCAGATAATTAAAAACAAAAAAATCAGGGATAATTATTTTCTCAAATTATCAAATGCCTTCCGTTTGATTTCCGGTTCAGGGCCAAAATAATGAGTTCTTTATGTTTAAAATCTTGATAATCTGCGTTCATCTGCGTCCCCAAAAAATACTACACCCTAAACCTTGCCGCCATCTCCTTCAAGCTCCGGCCTAACCCTTCCAGACCCTTGATGGCCTCCTCCAACTGTTTGGCCCCATCCACGTTCTGCATGCTGGCATCTTTGATGCTCTCCATGGCCTGCACCAACTGGTCCATGCCTATTAACTGCTCCTGGCTTGAAGATGAGATCTGGGTGACGGCCTGGGCCGATTCCCCAATACTGTCTGCTAAGGTCCGTATGGTATCACCCGACCGGGAGGCCAGATCCACCCCCTTTTCAACCGCTTTGGTCCCCCGCTCCGTAGCCATTACCGCATTGCTCGTCGCCTTCTGAATGTCGTTAAGGATGGTCCTGACCTGATCCGTGGACTCCTTTGACTGGTCTGCCAAAGATTTCACCTCCTGCGCCACAACGGCAAAGCCCTTCCCGTATTCACCCGCCTTGGCAGCCTCAATGGAGGCATTGACCGAAAGGAGATTTGATTGATCCGCTATGTCGTTTACGCTATTAATTATTTCTCCTATGCTCTGCATATGCTCGCTCAGTTTCATAATACTGTCCGCTATGTACGCCATCTCTTCTTTAATGGTGCCCATCCCTTCACCGGTCTTTCTGCTGGCGTCCTTCCCCGATTCAGAGACTTCATAAGTCTGTTCAGCCTTTTCCGCAACCAGACCGGCTTTTTCATTGGAAAGCTCGGCAGTCTGTTTTACTTCCTCCACGGTGGCGGTGACCTCGCTTACCGCGCTGGAGGTTTCTGCCGAGGTTGAGGCAAGCTGGCTGGCAGTGGACGAAAGCTCACTGATGGAGGCGGCGATGGTATTGGCGCCCTCTGTCATTTCCCGGGTTTGATCGCGAAGGAAGACCACCATCTCATGAAAGGCATTCATCAACACGCCGACCTCGTCGGAGCGATTCACCACACCTGTGGCAACGGTCAGGTCGCCGTCAGCCACCTGTTTTACCACGCCCGAGACTTCCTTCAAAGGCCTGGCTATCGATCTGGCTGAAAAATACCCGAGGAAACATGCCAAGATTATGATTATCAGACCTATCCAGAGTATCTTCAATCCAAGGCCCATGACAGGGGCAAAGGCCTCGGCCTCATCGATTTCAGACACAATAACCCAATCAAAATCCGTTCCTAACTTCTCATTGAGACCAAGAAGAGAATAACAACTGAGGACCTTGACTCCCCTATAGTCCTCTATCACGTCGATTCCTTTCTTGTCTTCTAATCCTCTACGAACGGCAGCCGTATCCACCTTCCTCTTCAGGATAGTCGATTCCTTCGCAAACCGGGAATCAGAGCGCATCAGGAAATCGGGTCCCACGAGATAGCTCTCCCCGGTCTTTCCCATCCCTGTCCTTTCCTGCATAATGGCATCGATCTCTTTGATGCTGATCTGCAGGGCCACCACGGCATATATCTCTCCGTCCTTATCAAATACAGGCGCCCCTATAAAGATTGCGGCCCCGTTGCTCGGGGCGTAATGGCTGAAATCCACCATGGTTGCCCTCTTCTCTTTCAATACCCTTGACCAGATCTTTGCCAGCCCCGAGTCCCTTAAAGGACCGACCTTCAGGTTCGTTCCGAGATCTTCCTCTTTTGCCGCACTGTACATCACATGACCATGTGCCTTACACATAAAAAAGATATCGTAGTACCCGTAGGCCTCTAAATAATATCTGAAAAACGGATCGACCTTTTCATAAATATCCTTATACTCCGTTGTATTCACATCATAGGGACCGTTGGGATCCCCGCCCCCGGCATCATGGTATGTCAGCAAGAGCTCAAAATCCTTATGGACGTCGCTGGATTTAGAAAGCACACTCAGGTCACCCATTTTTTCTTCCAGAAAGCCCATGATCTGATCTTTCTTGATCTGGTTTATGGAAGAGAGCTGGTTAAACGCCGTTTTTTTCAATGCACCCTCGGAATAGTAAAAGGAGAGAAGTGCGACGATAACTAACGGAATAATTGCCGCCAAAAGAAACAGCGTAACCAATCGGCTCATAAGACTTTTAGAAAAAAATCGAAACATTTTATCCCCCCATTGGATTGTTGATTGTTGATTGATTTCTTCAAAATGTGTTCTCTTTCCTCAATTCTTTATGTTTAAAATCCTTATAATCTGCGTTCATCTGCGTCCCAGAATCGGTCACTGCACCACCATCTTCTCATCCGACACGATCTTTTCCCCATCTAAAATCACAACCCGGTCACCGGTTACCCCCTTGAGGTAGTCGGCCCGGATACCGGTAAGCGTAGGGAGTGAAGCCTGGATGGTGCTTGCAGGGATTGATTTTGTGCCGAGGATCTCGTCCGCCAAGATCCCGAATTCCATTTCCTCTGATTCAAGAATAATCACCTGATTCAGATTGGTAAGCCCCTTTTCAGGAAGCTCGAAGAATCTCTTGATATCGATTATCGAGAGAATCTGCCCCCTTACATTGATTATCCCCAAGACAAAATCAGGAGTTCCGGGGAGCGGTGTCAGCTCCTTCAGGGGATAGACCTCGCGGATGTGCGTCAGCTCAAGGGCATACCTTTCATGGGCCAGCATAAACACCACCACTTCGAGATGACTCTCATCCTCTTCTATGCCCTCCGGCTCCCTTGCAAGGGCCCTTGCGCGCTCCCTTAAGGTCCTGGCCTTTTCTTTGCTGCTATTCAAGGTATGTCCTCTCTAATTATAGGACGCAGATAAACGCAGATTTTCAGGATTAATATCCAAATCTGCGGCTATCTGCGGTGATCTGCGTCCCATCAGTATTCAATATTCACTATTCAATATTCAATTCCAAGGTTTCCCGGAGCCTCTCGGCCGTGAGCCCATCAGAGTGGGGTACAATCTCCCCCGATCCCATGGACGATAACAGGTCGAGGGCGTTTCTGAAATACTTCTTAGACTCACCCGGCTTACCCTGCCCCCTTGTAAGATGCCCCAATAAATAATAGGCCATCACAAGCTCTGGATCAAGGTAAATGGCGTGTCTCAGCGACTTTATCGGCTCCTCCACAAGCCCCTGTTCCTGATATATGGTGGCCAATAGATAGTGGTAGTCAGGATGGAGCTTTTCGGTCTGAACCGCCTGCTCACACCATTTTCTCGCCTCATCAAGTTTCCCCATATTTGCATAGGCCTTTGCCAGGAGAGCCATCTGTTCCGGCACAAGAAGGACATTATCCCCCTTCTTTCCGTCGGAAAGGAGCCTGTTTAATTTTTCAACCGCTTCTTCATAGCGACCTTTGTCATAGAGGCTGAGGGCATCCTGGTAAAGGTCCCTTTTTCCCTTACGTTTTTCCTTCTTCGGAAGAGTCCGAAGAGAGGGAGTGGATTTGGGGCCGGGAGTCTTGCCCTGATACACGGGCACAACCGACCGGGCACGGACGGGGGTAGTGGTTCTACGAGGAAGAACAACTCTATCAGTTTTCTTATCCGCCCTCCTCGGAGAACCTTTTCTGTGAAGAATAGCACCTGAAAACCGGACAGGATTGAGGCCCGGCGCCTGCACAAAGGATGTTTCGCTCGGGCTTACAATAAACCACCCCCCCTTACTGAGGGACCCGGTCAAACGTTGGATCACCTTATCGCGCATATCGGGAGAGAGGTACATGAGCACATTGCGGCAGAAGATGACATCCGCCTTCCCCTGTTCATTAAGATGTTGGTCAAGATCCGGGGGATATGCCCTTTCCACCAAGTTGTGCCGGGAAAAACTTACCATCTTCCTGATAGCCGGGGAAATCTCAAAGTTGTCCTTCCCCCTCTTTTTGAAGTACCCCTTTAAGATCGCATCGGGCGTGTCCCGAAAGGACCAGAGGGTATAAACCCCCTTCTTAGCCTTTTGAAGAAATTGAGCGTTTATGTCTGTGGCTATGATTTTTACCTTCCATCCCGTGAATACCGGCATCTGATCGATCAGCATGGCTATGGAATATGGCTCTTCGCCGGTACAGCAGGCCGCACTCCAGAACGTTATCTCCTTTTTCCTCACATCATGCGATCCGAGCCAGACCGGCAGAATCTGCTCCTTCAGGGCTTGAAAAATGAACTTGTCTCTAAAAAAAAAGGTCTCACCTATGGTCAGATGACCGACTAACGTGTCCTTTTGCTTCTGTGTCAGCCGGGCCGACAACAGCCATTTGATGCAGGCATTCGTATCATTAAAACCCAAATCCGGAGCAGT
>JAOZQV010000144.1 GCA_029932035.1 Deltaproteobacteria bacterium
ACCTCCATGGTCCTCATGTTACAGAAGTAGGCGGCCACTGTGGTGGTGCCCACATCTATGGCCAGGCCGTAATAGTCCTCAACCCGGCCGGGCCACACCTTGATGATCTCTTTGTCCATCCAGACGGCAACCGTAATGGTCCAGTCGCCTTTGCGGATGGTATTGGGCAGGTCCCGAAGGGTAAACCAGTCAATATCCAGGCCTTTTAGCCCATGTTCCTTATCAAGTGCCTCAGCCATCCGCTCAAAGTCCCCCAGGGGGTCTTCGAATGTGGGCGGTGAAACGGTCACAGTATAGATCTTGACCGCTGGATTCCAGTTGATTTCAATATCGCGCGCCGCCTTGCTCACTACCTGTTTACCGGCCCTGGATTCCTCGGGCACAAAAACAAGGAGATCATCCTCCATCTCTGCCACACACCCTAAACGGTAACCGGCTTCCCGCTGCTCAGGGGTAATAAACTTCTCCTCCTCTTGCTGCCAGGCGCTGACATGACCTGGGTCTGAAACAATACCGAACTTCTCAAACGATCCCTTTTCAATCCGCACCTTGCACTTACCGCACACCCTTGTTTCTCCGCAGAGGGTTTCTATATCCACCCCGAGACGGCGCGAGGCCTCAATGATGTTGATCCCCTTTTCAACTTCTCCTCTTCTGCCTGATGGCTGGAAAATAATCTTAGCTGTACCGTTCTCGCCCATTCAACATACTCCTCAGATCAATATTCAATTTACTTAGCCTGCATCTCCCTCAGCCGGCCGATCATCTTGATCGCTTCCTGAACCGCATTACCAGCGCTTTCAGCATACCCGTCCGCTCCGAAGAGGTCCGCCGTATCCGTGGTGACCGGGGCCCCGCCCAACATAATAGCAACATTTGGATTTTTTTCTTTGATCATCTTGATGACCTTTTCCATACCCATCATGGTCGTGGTCATCATGGCCGACAGGGCAACGATCTCCGAGTCTGTGCGGAGTTGCTCCTTTACAAAATCCTCAAGGGGCACATCCCTGCCCAAATCATGGACAGTAAAACCGGCCACCTCGAACATCATCTTTATGATGTTTTTGCCGATATCATGGACATCTCCCTGAACCGTGCCGATAACCACCTGGCCTTTTGGCTTATCCCCCAGATCCTCTAATTTGATGTAAGGCTTCAGGATATCCAGTCCAACATAGAGGGCGTCTGCAGCCATGAGCAGTTCGGGTACAAAATACTCCTGCTGATCGTAGAGATCACCCACCTCCTGCATACCGGCAGCCAGTCCATTCATAACCGCATCATAGACATTCAGCCCTTCATCAAGAATCTTTTGCGCGGCCTCCTTGACCTGGTCTTCTTCAAATTCCACAACCCCTTCGTGTAGCTGCTTTAAAAGTTCTTTCCTCAGTTCTTCTTTTCCCATAATCGTATCCCCCCCAATGATTGATAGTTTCGTAAAAAGTCTCCAAGGCCGTCACTCCCGCTGCGGGATTGATTATCCTGGATTCCCGCGTTCGCGGGAATGACGAGAGCGGGTCATTTCTGACTTTTTACGAGTTTGTCAATAATTACTTCAAAGAAAAAATTATGCTTCTCTACCGTTTTATCTTCTTGTTTTTTTACCGCTTTTCAATAGTCAATCTTCAATAGTCAATAGTCAATTCTAAACCCTTCCCACAGCCGGCGTCGCAGTTTTACCATATTCTCGGACAGCCTGAATATAAGCCTCCATATTTTCCCCTTTCACATCGGGCCACAGGTCGCAACCGGGCCAGACAGCATCCACACCGTCATCAATACATTTTTTGATGACCCCGCCCACTTCAGATGCATCAATCTGGGTTAGGGTGCCATACGGATCAAAATTACCCAGGATCATTGCATCATTGCCTAATTTCTTCCTGGATTCAATCACGTTGTTTTTCTGATCCACACTCACTGCATCAGCGCCGCAATCGTTCATCATCTCGATGATCAGATCTGTCGAGCCGCAAATGTGATTGATCTTTGGAGATTCGAGTGCTGAAAAAACCTTCTCAAGGTTGGGTTTGATCAAGGTTTTCCACATGCGGGGAGAGATGAGATCGGTTCCCGACCCCATCTCGCGAATATTCATATAGTCCACGCCGAGTTCCTGATAATGTTGTGCCACAGCAATGACCAGATCCGTCATCTTTGAAAGAAAGGCCTCAACCCTTTCCTTGTCCTTGCGGAGGCCTTTCAGAAGGACATCCAGCTCTATTAATTGCCCGGCCATGGTGAAAGGTCCTAACACCCATCCGCCAAGGGCAAGTTTACTACCTTCATGGGCCTTTACGATCCTGATGGCCTCATCCACGACCGGCATACGTCCCTGGCCAAAGACAACGCTCACGTCTTCAGGCATATCCACATCGTCTATAGTGGCCCATTTTGAGGGGACGGTGGGGTATAGGATGCCATCAGCATCTTCATAGAGACTGGCGCCCCTACCTAAGGCCTCTGGTACGGTGCACATATCATAGGGAACAACTACCCCGTCAAAGCCGAACATCTCAGCGGTCGCGATTGCTGAGCCTGCCAAATACTCGGCAGAACCATGTACCTGGGCAAAACGTATGCCCATCTTCTCTATTGCCTGGACTGTAACCGCGCCCATGCCGCTGAAACAGGGCATCTCATCTATCGGTTCTCTTTTGAAAAAAGCCTTTACGCGTTCTCTTGGTGTTATTGTCGCCATAAATCTGCTCCTTGTCTGTCTCAAAATTAATCGATCTTCATCAATCTTCAATATTCAATCGTCAGTCCCTCACATTCCCTGAAGCTGTTCTACAAAATCGGGGAAAAGCTTGTTTAAGGGATGCGTTTCCAATTCCGGAAGCCTTTTGGTCTCTGCAAAGGCGGCAGTAGCAGTAAAGGCATCGGCCATGGCCACGGCAGGAAAGATCCTGGTGGCACCGGCCATGGGTCCGGAGAAAATCATATCGTGATACATAAAAGAGGCTAAGGACTCTAAGCCGGCATCAGCGGCAGACCATCCCTTGAACCCCCAGAACTCCCGGGCCTGGTTCCACATATAAGAGCCATTGGATGGGGCACTCGCCGTGGGAAACCCCCATTTCTCTTTGATCATGCGGTTGGCAATGCTGCAAAAAGCGGTTGCAGGGCCATTCATGACCGAGGTATCCACAAAGACGCTCTCGAATTTGGCCCCCGCCTTTTCTATGGCACCCAAAAGTTTCTGGGTCCCGGTTATCCTGCCGGAAGGCATCTGGTCAGCCATGTCAAAGGCAACCAGCAAAACATGCTTCACTCCAATCTGGGCAATCTCACGGATCTCTGTCTCCAGATCTTCTTCCCAGACCGTGATACTATTATAGAACATACGGTCTAAGAGCCCTTTCTCAGCGCAGTAAGCGGCGCCGGCCAGTTTGGGCTTCATCTGCCAGGCATCCACGCAAAAGGGCATGTCACTCACGGAGGTCACAAAATCAATGTATAATTCAAACTCCTTGCCCGTATTGGCCACCACGTCTGCCATCCCCGGGACACCTGTTTCCGCCCACAGTTTGTCCTGTGTCCTAAGCAGTTCCCCGGCCCTCTTCTCGTCGAACCCCTCCTTCCGTTTTCCCTCAAAAATCCTGTCCCCCTTCTGAAAAATGGAAGAACAGACCACTGTTGGGTATTGACCGGGCTGGCCTCCAAACCGGACACCCCCAACTTCACAAACCTTTTGTTCAGTTTCAAATAGGAACAATATAATAACCTCCGCTAAGTGCTATAAAGACAGTTTGTTCTTAACTTATCGAAATCTTTAACTTGAAGTCAGTAGAAATCTGACTCGGAACATTCATAGATAAGATCAAAAGGAATTGCAATAGTCCATTGGATGATTTCTCCATTCCACAAGACTATTTTTTCTTGGTTTCCGGTCTAAGGGCCTCGGCAAGAAATAATTGTGCAAGATTGCGCCGGATTTTGGTTCGTATGCAAGGCACACCCACTGGTGCATATTATAGATATGTGCCTGTGGATGTAACGCAGCAGACGGGCCTGGTACGCAAAGACTCCGAAAGACAAGTCCCGCCTCAGGCGGGATGTAAGTATTTTTTGCCGAGGCCCTAAGACTGGATATCCACTATCCCGATGCGTATGGCAAACTGAACCAATTGCGAGATGTTCTTTATTCGAAGCTTCTCCATGATCTTGGAGCGATGGGTTTTGACTGTACTCGGGCTTATGAATAGGATCTCCGAGATTTCCCTCGTAGAGTGTCCCTCGGCAACCATCTGAAATACCTCGCGCTCCCGATTGGAAAGACTGCTGTAGAGATCTTCCCTGAACGACTTTTTCTGAGTGGAAACGTAATCCTCTATGACAAGTCGTGAAACCGAAGGACTCATATAGGTATCACCGTCCATGGCAGCTTGTATAGCCTTTACGATATCGCCGCCCGTGGAATCCTTGAGCAGGTAACCGGAGGCCCCAAGGCTGAAAAGTTCTCTGATATATCGATCATGACAATGCATGGAAAGTATAATTACCTTGGTCCGGGGCCTAATTTTCTTGATCTGCCTGGTCGCTTCTATGCCGTTTAGCATGGGCATAGAGATATCCATTATAACCACGTCCGGTCTTAGTTTTTCCACCTTGCTGACCGCTTCTCTCCCATTTTCAGCCTCCCCGACCACCCGGAAAAGAGGCTCTCCTTCTAATAGCTTGGCAAGTCCCTGTCGAACAATTGTGTGATCGTCCGCCAAAATTATTGTGACGTCCCTCTCAGTCACGAGTCTCCTCCGTGACAGGGATTTCTATGCGGATTCGCGTTCCTTCGCCTGGCGAAGAACGAAGAGAAAAATTCCCGCCCAACATGGCCGCCCGTTCTTTCATGGACAACAGACCCAGTCCATGTTTAGTTTTGTCAAATTCATTAGATACAAACCCTATGCCGTCATCTTCGGCTAAGAAAATGATCTGGGGGTATCCCTTTATAATTGAAAGCCTGAAATGCTTTGCCCGGGAATGCTTCAGTACGTTTGTGAGCGCTTCCTGCGATAGACGGTAAAGCACAGTTTCAATCGCCGGATCCACCCGGCCCTCAAAACCCACCATTTTGAAATCTATATCCAGTACGCTGTGTCTGGACACAGAGGATAGATATGATTCCAGCGCAGGTTCCAGCCCAAGGTCGGTTAAAAGGGCAGGGTGCAGACTGTATGACATTCGGCGTACTTCCTGATATGTGCGATTCATCTGTTTCTTTGCGTCCGCAATAAGCTCCTTTACGTAATCGCTCTCTGTGGAGAGACCCTTTTCAATAGTCTCCAATGTAAAACTGATCCCGGTGAGGGCCTGGCCTGCCTCGTCATGCAACTCCCGTGCGATCCGTTTTCGTTCTTCCTCCTGTGAATGAAACAACTTAGCCGTCAGCCGTTTGAGATCTTCTCGATTTTCACGAACCGCCTGCAGCAACCGCGCATTTTCAATGGCGCCACCCAAGAAGTTTCCTAAAGAACCAAGCAGGTGATAGTCCTGACCCGTAGTCAGGTCTCTATCGGGTGGGACCACGAACGCAAGAAAACCGGAAGCCCTTTTTTTTTCAGTGATCAGGAAACAGGTGAGCTCTGCGCAATTGCCTGTGCCCCCTTCTTTTAGGGTAGCCTTGAAGGGGGGGAAAATAGGTTCGGGATCGAGTGTTAGATTCCTCTTGAGCAGTGAGTTCATAAGGGGTTCATCATCTAACACTATTCGGGGAATGCGGGTTCCATCACCTTCGGTTAGGCCTTTCTGTACCCTTAGTGAGAAGCCGGGTTTGTCGTGATCAATCAGGAAGATGCCTCCGGAGCTAAGCTTTAGCACTTCAAGGACCTTTTTCAGGGCGGTATCGAGAATTTCATCCAGATCCTGGGCCTTGTTCATGGCAAAGGCAACGGAATTCAGGAGCCACAATTCCCAATGCCTCTTTCTAAAGCTCCTGATGGCGTCCATGCGAGCCGTGATATCTTTGGCAATGCTTTCGTAGCCGGTAATTTTGCCGTCTTTGCCTCTGTCCGCGGTGCCGCTGAGCAGGCAGTGCAGGCGGGTACCATCCTTTTTCGTGAAACCCGCCTCAAAATCTTTGAAAAAACCATCCCGTTGGATATGCTTTTGAAACACCTGCCAGTGTTTCGGGTTTTCATAAATTTCTTCCACGGATTTGAGTTCAAGCAACTCTGTCTTGCTTTCATATCCAAGCAGGTCCACGCCGGCCTGGTTTACATCTTTGATGGCACCGTTCTCGGAGATAATCAGGATCATGTCTTTGGAGCCTTCAAAGATACGTCGATACTTCCTCTCGGAAAGCCTGAGATCATTTTCAAGACGCTTTCGATCTGAGATATCGGAGATAGAATTCGACAAGGATGCTCTTCTTTCTTAAGAAAGGTTTATCTCCGGTAAAACGTGCAGATGGATCTTTGGGCCCAGGCCTTCCGCAAGGTGTGCCCACTCCTTTTCCCAAGACAAAGATTCACCGACCACAACAAGCCTGAAACGATTGAGACCGCGGCTTTCGCGTTCTGCCAGACCCTGTTCCAACAACCTGAGTAGCGTTTGTCCTGGTTCAACAATCCATGCCGCGTCTACAATCCATACCAGGAGTCTGTTCCCCATAATCAATTGAACCATCGGGATGGCTTCGAAAACATTATGCTGGACCTGATAATGATCAAAGATCTCCTCGGGACAGGTGCATCCGAGAATCTTCCGGACCAGAAAGACCGCATTGGATCTTTCTACCAACTTATCCTGCCATTCTTTTTCTTTGCCCTGGTTCATCTTTTTTTAAACTTTAACCTAATAGGCGCACAGGTAAGACCGAACTGCTCCCGCAACTGATTGGTGAGGAAACGTTCGTAGGAGAAATGGAGCATGTCGGGCCTGTTAACAAATAGGATAAAGGTGGGCGGTCTGGTGCGGGTCTGTGTAGCATAGAAAAATTTGAGCCTTCCCCTACCCAACCACGGGGGCGGGTGTTTTTCAATCACCTTTTGAATGGATCTATTAAGGGCTCCAGTGGTTATCCTCTTTGAAAATTGATCAAAAACCATATCGATTTTCCCAAAAAGCTTTATTACCCGTTCGCCGGTCAAGGCGGAGACATTTATCCTCGGCGCAAATGGGACAAATTTTAGTTGCCTCTCTATGGCGTTATCCAAAAGGCGCCTTTTTCGGGCATCTCCCTTGATCAAATCCCATTTATTAACAACTAAGATTATCCCCCTCCCCTTTTCAATCGCATAGCCGATGATCCGGGCGTCCTGATCTGAAACTCCTTCCTCGGCGTCTAAGAGGATCACCGCCACATGGCAACGATCGAGACTCTTGATGGCCTTGATCATTGAAAATTTATCTATCTTTTCCTTGACCTTAGCTTTTCTTCGAATACCGGCAGTATCGATCAGGAGGTATTCCCTTTTGCCATAGCGAAAAAGGGCATCAACAGTATCACGGGTAGTCCCCGGCAATTCGCTCACCACCAAGCGGTCCTTTTTGAGAATCCTGTTGATCAGGGACGATTTTCCGGCATTAGGTCTGCCTAAGACAGCAACCCTTATCTGGTTCGGATCTTCCCGTTCAACTTTAGATGGTGAGAGACCTCTAACTACTTCGCTGATGAAGGCATTTACGCCATATCCGTGTGCTGCTGAAATGGGGCAGGGATGCTTAAAACCCAATTTATAGAAATCGAGGGCCAGATGGTCATGTTCCGGGCCGTCTATCTTGTTTACAGCGAGAAAAATCTCTTTTTGGCTTTTGCGCAGGACCTGAGCCATCTCTTCATCGCCAGGCATTATCCCCTGTCTGCCATCTACCATAAAGATCACCCTGTCAGACTCGTCCACGGCCTTTTTCACCTGAGTCCTTACTTCCTTCAACAGGGGATCCTGACCCAGATCCTCAAACCCGCCGGTATCCACAAGACCAGCCGCAATCCCCTCACAGGTTATGGTGGCGTAAAGGCGATCTCTGGTAATGCCGGGGCGGTTATCGACTAAGGCAGTCCTCGACCTAGAAAGGCGATTGAACAGCGTGGATTTACCCACATTTGGCCTGCCAACTATAACGATTACAGGTGCCATGTCAGAGATTCCAGGGTTTCTCAACCTGCACGACCACTCCCGGGACCATAATCAAAGGGCGGCAGGGGAATATTATCAATCTTGAGCGTGCCAGGTTCAATTTCCTCTATCACGACATCCTCCATGGCAGAGGTGTACATATACCCAAAAAACTCGCCTTTAGGTCCCAGGATCGTAAATAGTGTCGGCGGGTAATTGACATCTGCACCTAACCACTCAACGATTGTCAGCAGGACTGATCGCTCTGTCACGGGCATCCACTTAATCCCTATCAGCCTTTTACCGTCTTTCTTGGGGTCGAACATAACGGCCGATGGGCTCTTATAGGACAGGCCCGCATAGTATATGTCATAATCCTGCCAGTTATCCTCTATATCTTTGATGGTTGCACCCCATTTCCCTGACGCCACCCCGAGGGTTCCATAATTCCCTAAGCAGCCGCCCATTAAACAGAAGCTCATAAAAAGGATTGCGACATAGAATAATCGATTCTTGAATTTCATCTGATCACCTCCTTTATGTCATTGCGTCATATTGAATCGCCAAAGGCATACCGCAACTTTAGGCACTCCGAACTTTAGGCACTTTGAACTTTATCTTTTCCCTTTAACGGCCGTTCTCTGAGCTTTTCAAGAACCACGTAGAGAACCGGAACCAG
>JAOZQV010000145.1:0-2898 GCA_029932035.1 Deltaproteobacteria bacterium
GATTATGATACACCCGTAAAAAAACTTTTTACGGACAATGAATCTCTGAACTCAGGACCTGTGCCGGATAACCGTGATGCAAAGGGTAATTGATCTACAAGAGGGCCGCCTCTTATTAGCCGTTAAGAGGGGTTACCGAAACTGGACAAGCCAGTTCAGGGAGGATTTTGGGCTTGATACCCGCCTCTGCCATATTTCATTTAAAACCCTGACTTACCTCGCTCAGGGCAGGGATAAGGGCGCCTTTTATTTATATGATCTGATTATGAGTCTCAAAGACTTAGGCTCTGGATTTGAATTTAATGAACTTGATCCAAAAAGCAAGATGGCGGTTATGGATCTGCATCTGTTTTTGCTGGATCGGATCAGGTTTGAATGCATGGAGAGATTGGGCTGGCTCGCTAACTACCCTGGAGAGGAATTCACCTTGGTGGAACTTATAACCCAGTTTAACAGGATAGCGCCGGGGCTCCAGGCAAAAATCCCTCTCCTCAGCCAGGATCACCCTGACTACAAAAAGTTCTCTTCCATAAACGCCTTTGATAAGGAGAGTTTTATCAGGAAGCTGATACCAAGGCTTATAAAAGAGATCGAAGGTTACTCTGATACCTTATAAACTTTGTCCCCTTCTCTGACTCTTTCCTTAACCTTGACGCCTACCAGATCACCTGCCTTGACTTCATCCACGGGTTGATTGTCGATCTCCATGCTGGTGATCTCTTCTGTAAAATCAGTAGTATGGCCCTTGTACTTCAGTAAATCGCCCTTTATTATGGTCCCATTGGTCACTTCCAGGGCAGCAACACTCGGCTTGGCGAAAAACTTGACAATAACCGCAACCTGCTCTTCAGCCATGGTAACACCTCCTGAACCGGAATTGGGGAATTTAGGATTGAGGAATTAAGGAATTAAAAGCAACCCCAAAATTCCAAAACCTTGCGCCTTGCGCCTTTTTTTATTACCTATTCCCTTTTGCCGCAGTTGTCAAGAGGGGCGGGTCAAAACGAGTATGATTACAAGTACGAGTATGAATCCAAAAAACAACCCCGCCTCTGGCGGGGTCAAATATGGCAGTTATTTCGTCCTAAGACGAACAATCTGCGCCATACTCTTCCTGATCCTGTTTTGCGCAGGGTGTGATCTGGCATATCTGTTTCATGCCGCCACCGGTCAATTTCGCTTGCTCAACGACTCAATCCCAATAGAGGAGGCGTTGAACAACAGCTCTCTCACCCCTACGCAGGAAGCAAGGCTTCGACTTGTTGCCCGGATCAAAGATTTTGGGGAAAGGAAACTGGGGCTGACAAAGACCGAGAACTATGAAACGGTCTACTTAGTCTCTCCTCTAAGACCAATCTACACCGTATCCGCCGCCCCCAAGGACCATCTAACACAAAGAACCTGGTGGTTCCCCATAGTGGGGGATATGCCATACCTGGGGTTTTTTGACCTTGAGAGCGCTAAGGAAGAGCGGGACCGGCTCATAAAGGAACGCCTCGATGTGTCACTGAGTGTTGCGAATGCCTACAGCACCCTCGGCTGGTTCAAAGACCCTGTAACCCTTAATCTGATCGAGGGATCTACGCCTGACTTAGTCGACACCATCCTGCATGAGATGACACATACGACCCTTTATCTAAAAGGCCAGGGCGCATTCAACGAGGGGCTGGCGGTGTTAGTGGGGAAGGTGGGGGCATTTCTCTTTTTCGAAGAGGTTTTCGGCCCATCTCACCCCTTTACAGAAGAGGCAAAGGGATCTATTGAGGATGAGCGTCTTTTCTCCCGGTTTCTGGCCTCTCTTATGCGTGAACTGGAACAGCTTTACAATTCCCCCATAAACTATCAGGAGAAGTTGACCCGGAGGGAGGAGGTATTCGCAGGTTCACTTGAAGAATTCGAACATATCAGGGAAAGGTTCAAGACAGATCGCTTTATCCATTTCGGGAAGAGGCCCTTGAACAATGCATATATCCTGTCGGTTGGGCTATATCACCGTAATTTTGACCTCTTTGAGGCGGTTCTGGAAAAAAAGGGCGGCTCCATCAGAGAAATGCTTTTGTTCTTCAAGGACTTGAGCAAGGAAAAGGGAGACGCTATCAGGCATACACAACTCTGGCTCAGAGGTCCTTCTAACCCTCAAACATGAAACATGCCCGACTCGATCATCGGCGGGTCATCCACATCAAAGACATGGACGATATCTTTATACATCCTCTTTTTCATCTCGGCAATGATCTCTCTCCGCTTGTTCAATCCCTTTGCAAATGAGACAGCCTCGTCCATCAAATCATCAATGTGGCACGCCTTCATGATGATGTGATGGGCCTTCAATTCTTCAGCAGTTGCTCGTTTTCCGGTATAATGCAGCTCTTCGACCTTGTACTGCGGAATCGCCTTTGTAATTAACGCGATCATCCCGGGAAGGAATGGAATCCCGAGATCCACTTCCGGAAAACAGAAAAAACCCCTGTCCGAACGCATAAACCGGAAATCAAAGGCACAGCTCATAATAGCGCCTCCAGCAAATGCATGACCCGATATTGCCGCAATGGCCGGCATCGGATAGAGCAAAATCCGCTTAAAAAGCCTGTTCATTAGGTAAAAAAAAGAGCCTGCCGTTTCCTGATCCCCTTTCTGGACAAAGGGAACCAGCCAGTCCAAATCAATCCCATTGCAAAATATCTTTTCATGGGCGGAGGTAACCACCAATGCATTAGCATCGGTTTCCTTTTCAATCTCATCTAAGGTCTCGATAAAACTGTTCAAGAATGAGGGATTGAACCTGTTTTCGCCGTCATTCATGGTGACAATGGCCACCTTTTCATCCAGTTCGTATTCTATCGCCGCCATTTTTTATCACTCCTTGATTTCCGATTTTGTCCATCCCCCCGCAACCCG
>JAOZQV010000145.1:2998-8720 GCA_029932035.1 Deltaproteobacteria bacterium
AACCCGTAACCCGTATCATCCCGCCTCCCCATAAAACCTCAACAGCAGTATAGTAATATCGTCTGTTTGGGGTGTACCCCGCGAGAAGGCCTCGATGCTCTCCATGATACCACCGGCCATCTGCTCAACAGGTTTATCCTTCAGGCCAAGTAGATCTTCTTCCAGCCTTGCCGAGGAGAACAGTTCGTGTTTTTCATTCATAGCCTCTGTAACACCATCGGTGTAGAGAAAAATCGTATCATCCTTTTTGAGGCCGGTCATTTTTGATTGATAGGAAAAATCTTCAACAATCCCCAAAGGTATACCGCCCGTTAATTCCATAGCCTCTATCTTTCCGTCCGCACGAATAATATAGGGCGGATTATGACCACCGCTCGAGAATTGCAGCGCACCGGTACGAATATGGAGAATGCCCACAAAAAGGGTCACAAACATAAATGAAGGATTTTCCAGGGAAAGATCCTTGTTGACACTTTCAAGGATTTCTCCCGGGGATAACCCTTTAATCCCCTTTGTCTTGATAAGGGTCTGGGTCACGGTCATGAAAAGGGCTGCCGGCACCCCTTTTCCCGCCACATCACCCACGGCAAAACAGAGATGGTCGTCATCCATAAAGAAGAAATTGTAGAGATCTCCCCCCACCTCTCTTGCCGGTTCAAGGGTGGCATATATGTCAAATAGCGCAATATCCGGAAACGGGGGGGGAACCGTAGGGAGCATCCCCATCTGGATATCACGGGCCACATACAACTCGCTTTCGATCCTTTCTTTTGCAGCAGTTGTCTCTGTCAGATCCTTGATATATTGTTTGAGGGAATCCTCCATCTGCTTGAAGGATTCCGCTAACACTCCAACTTCGTCCTGTGACCTGATTTGAGGGAGTTCCACATCCAAATCCCCTGTGGCAATCCCTTCTGTTGCCTTTGACAGGGCTCTTAAAGGCCTGGTTATGGAACCTGCTATTATTATGATAACCACCATCAGAATCAGAAATCCGCCCACGCTGAGAGCCCAGACTGCGTGATTCAGATCGGTGATATCAGACATTAATTCATCCTGGGGAAAGAGGATTCCCAATGACCAGTTGCTTGTGGACAGCGGCGCATATCCTATCCAGCATTTCTTCCCGGTGCGCATGCTGGTAAAGGGGGCAAATCCGGATTTGCCCTCGGTCATCTCCCTTCCTATTTTTTGGAGGTTGATATTATTTGTGGCCTTG
This sequence comes from Deltaproteobacteria bacterium, assembly GCA_029932035.1. Classification (GTDB taxonomy): domain Bacteria; phylum Desulfobacterota; class DSM-4660; order Desulfatiglandales; family Desulfatiglandaceae; genus Desulfacyla. The sequence continues at coordinate 4,218 of JAOZQV010000145.1, forward strand.
GCCACACTAAATACGGTTTCGTTCATAATCAGATTTGTTTGGGGGTGGGTAACAAACCGGCCGTTCTTCGAAATCAAGAAACCATAACCTGTTTGTGCGATTTTGATGGAGGAGACTATTTTTTTTAGCCATGTGAGGGAAATATCTGCTGTGATCACCCCCATAAATCGCTTCTTCCCTTTAACACTCTTATAGAACGGAACAGAAAAGGTGGACATCATTCTGTTTCCGGCCCCCTCGTCGTAATAGGGCTCGCTCCACACTGCATGATTAACCTCTTTTGGAATGCGATACCAGTCCCATGTATAGGAATCACAATCAAGGTAGGTAAATTTTAGTTTGCCCCCGCTTCTGCAATAATAGGGAGCAAAGCACAACTTGTCTTTGCTGTAGGCATAGGGTTCCAACGCAATGGCTGCCCCGTATATATCAGGATTATTCTCTACCACCGTACGAAGTAAATCCTTCACTTCCACCCCGGTTAAGGGTAAGTCTTCTAAGATGTACAAGAGATTCTTGGGGATCTTTTCAACTGCCCGAAGCGCCGAGTCAATTCTATTCACCGTTGCCATTACAAGGTTTCGGGCGTTTTGCTCGATATTTTTTTCGATGATTCGCCGGGAGACGAGATAATTGTACCCGAAAATAAAGGTAAAGATAGCGATTTCGCTGAACAGAATGAAGAGAACGAGTTTAAAGGCGATGCCCCTGTTTTTCAACACTGCCGGCCTCTGGATTGTTGATTGTTAAAAACAAGAGTCAGGATATTGCTGTTCCCTGTTCGCCGATACCGGGCCTCGTCCACCATCTCCTTTACGAAAAACACTCCCAATCCCCCAATCTCGCGGTCAGAGATATCAGCAGTCACATCCGGATCAGGCACATCCAGTATATTAAAGGGCTCGCCATTATCCCATATTTCCAATATTAGCCTAACATGATCCTCTATCCGGCAATCAATCACAACATCACCATCGGTCCCAGGATAGGCATATTGAAAGATATTGACCAGGACCTCTTCCGCGGCCAACTCTATCTCGTTAATCCGGTTGACGCCGAACCCGGCCATTTCTGCATGACCCGCCACGAAGTCAATTAGTCGTTCTAAATGCTCAATCTTGGCTGCCGACCTAATCTCTGGCATGGGACAAAACCGTTTCCCCTTCTCTCACATCTCTTGAAGGGCGGCCTCTACTGATTCATAGATCGGAATAATGGTGCTGAATCCGGAAATCTCAAATACCTCCTTTACTGTACCGCGCAGGGCAGTAAGAACAATTCGCCCCCCCATAGCCTTTAGCCTTTTAACGCTTGTCAGGATACCTCGAAGACCGGCGCTGCTGATATAATCAAGTCCGGCAAAATCGACGATAAACCTGATCTCCCCTTCATCTATCCAACCCCCTAATGTCTGTTCAAATTCAGGCGTTGTGACAGCATCCATCCTTCCTTCAACTGTGATTAGCAAGCAATCCTTTTGTTTTCCAGTATTTGTAATTTTCATATCTCCCCCCCTCTAATCGTCAGATTCAAACCTCGTTGAGTCGTTGAGTCGTTGAGTCGTTGAATGGTTAAGTCGGTGAATAAGTCCCGCCTATCTTTAGCGGGACTCAACTATTCAACAACTTAACGAGGTCTGTAGTATAGGATATAAATCGCCTCCCTGTCAAAGCACAAACACCAGCGCTCTGTTCCGAAAATTATTTCCTTAAAACAGGTGGTTTAAGTTTACCTTCAATTGCCATGGGATTCTTTTCCCTTGAGTCCGTCAAGGAATTCTCTGGCAACCTGTTGCGCAATAACGGGGGCATTTCCACCGGCACGGTTGTTGACGATAACATTTACCCGCACCGCTTCCTCTATTCCTCTCTTTATAAGCTGCGTGGTATCCTGTACCATTCCCGGGCTCTGCATCCCTTTTATCGGCACATTAAAGGGATGGGCTCGGGCATAAGCGTCTTCATATCTCATCCCTTTTGGAGTCATCAACCTGATGATGCAACTGTTTCTGTTTAGAAATCTCTTTCCGGAAAGTGCGAACTGTTTTGAAAGGGCGGGTAGCCAGGTCCAGTGAGACAAAACCTGCCCCACACCATACCCTCCTAAGATCTTGAAGACGGGCCCGGTTAAAAGCGCCTCGGTCCGAAGCTCCACATGGTAGCGGTTATCCTCCGGAATAGCCCCAAAAAATGCATCCAACTCAGCGGCCTGCTCCTCAGGAGAAACCCTATTACCCTTGCGCTGATATTCCTGCTCAAAGACAATCCCTTCAAGCCATGGGGCCAACAGTTCGATGACTGGTTCGTAGAACTGTTTAATAAAAACCCGTGGGTTCAGGTACTGTTCATTATCAATATACCTACTCTGCCGAAAGACTTTTCTCGCAAAGATGACTTGGGGCGCCTTCAAGATAATGCGATCACCCTTCTTGAGATGCCGGCGATAGGCGTGAAGCAGGTGAAAGACCCGGGTTGGTTTTTCCTCTCTGTCTAATAATGGAAGATAAAAGGTGAAATCTAATTCAAGTATGCGGAAATGCAGGAAATACTCTTCAACAGACTGTACAGGCAAGACCTCTTCCGCAAAAGTTTTCCTTCCAACCTTCTTTGATCGCCGGGTCATAGTCCTGCCAAAGCCTTCTTCGGTATAGATCTGTCCCACCCAGCCTGCATACCGGTCGCTTGCCGTCCCGATAAACAGATCAGGATGGAGATCACGGAACTGAAACGATGCAATACTCTCTATTTGTTCATTTCCCATTTTTATGTTACATACAATTTTCAATAGTCAATTCCGGCTTCGCCGGGTTAGGAGCCCAATCATGAGTGAAATAGATTTTTTGTCCGAGGTTTCTCTCTTTTCCCTAATGAAAGGTGAAGATCTGAAACGAATCGCTGGTCAGACCCGGCGCCGGCAATTTGACAAGGGGCAAGTGATTATCAACGAAGGCGCTCATGGCAGCAAGCTCTTCATTATCATCAGCGGTCGGGCTGAAGCTATCAAGAACCTTGGCGGGAAAAGCGAGAGGGTTTTGGGATCTTTTGGCCCGCGTTCCTACTTCGGGGAAATGGCTTTGATCGATGATCTGCCCCGGTCGGCAAGCGTGGTCGCCAAAGAGGATACCCACGTCCTTACCTTGGAGTGGGATCTGCGAAAAGAAATAGAACAGTCCCCCGCAATGGCAGTTGAATTGCTCCAGATGTTGAGTCAGCGCATTCGGGCCAATGAAAAGTTCATAAGAAACACTTTAGGATCATTCTTGCCTATTTGCGCTAACTGCAAAAAGATACGCGAAGATGATGATTCATGGACCCCCATAGAAGAATACATCCGTGACCATTCCGAAACCGAATTTAGTCACGGAATCTGCCCGGAGTGCGCAAAAAAACTGTATCCTGAATTCTATAAGGGATAAAACGCGCTCAAACTGGCTGCAATCCCCGCATTGCACCTAATGCGGCCCGCTCAATAGCCAAACAGGCCAGCTTTCCGAGGCTGTCTAAAAACTGCATTTCATCGTGAGAAGGGACTTTTTTGAAGGAAAAATAGGTCCTCAGGATAGAGTACGTTGTCTCATTCACGGTAAACGGAATACCGATAACCGAATTCAAACCCTCTTTTTTGGCCGCATCAAAGTTCTGAATTCGGGGATCTGTCTCAAAATCATTAATCATAATGATATCCCCGTCCATAATTTCGGTTACACTTTTCCCGTAATCAATAGCCCCTGAGTTAAGGTACTCCTTGCTAAGACCATATGACGAAACCACTTTGAGCTTGAAGTTGCCCTGTTCCAGGACCCGGATCGTGCCTCCTTTTGCGCCCGTGAGTTCGGAAGCCAAGGATACTACGAAGTAAAGTACATCTCTAAGCTCTTCCTCGTCCCTGTAAATTACGTCTATAACCCTGCTAAGGGCAAAAGAAGAGAGAGCTAAAAAGTTTTCTGCCATATCCCTATCCCCTCAGGACCTACGCAAAAACAAACCATCATTTTAATATTACTCTTTCATATTTATGAGCAGCATGCAACTGTTAAGTTGAAACCTATCGTCTCTGTTGCAAAAAACCAGTAAAATAAATGATGACGTAAACATGAATTTAATGTATATATTGAGATAATTTTTTTGGTTTTGCGATCATTATATCATCAACTATGCCCAATTCATCTTTTCATACTGCCGGACCTCAACCTAAAGCCCTTTCGGAGGAGGCGCCTCTAAAACTACTTATTCTCTTGGCTGCCATTTTTCTCCTCTCTCTGATCCCTATTTTTTCAGCCCTGGCCGAACGCCCCCTCCCAAAACCAACGGGCCTTGTTAATGACTTCGCCAATGTGATTTCCCCGGCCTATAAGCAGAAGATCGCCGCTGTCACACGCGGCTTGCTTCAAAAGACTGGAATTCCCGTGGTAGTTGTCACCATGCCGGATATCGGGGGCGCGGAGTATAACGACTATGCAAACCGCCTTTACAGGGCCTGGGGAATCGGCAAAAAGGGAGAAGA
>JAOZQV010000004.1:0-5911 GCA_029932035.1 Deltaproteobacteria bacterium
CTGTTTGAAGGAAAAGAGATATTGATCTTCGAGATTGGAATAGGAAGGAACCAATAGAATTTCGGGGTTCTTCTTCCCAAGCTGGAGCTTGGGAACGAAAGAGGAACAGCAAAAAGCTGTTGTCATTCCGATGAAGTTGTGACATAAAATATTGCCACAAAAACATGCCTCTGGTGAACCGAAAGAAAGCGCTCGGTTTCCTGGAAGAATAATCACTATGGAAGCATTCACATCTGGAGATAGGATAATTTAAGAATGGAAGAAGCGGTCAAAATATTGATAGATGAATTAAGAGTAAAGATCATTGACACCCTTAATCTCGAGGATATTGTGCCGGATGATATCGGTGAAGATGATCAATTAATTGGCGGTGAATTGGGGTTGGATTCCATAGATGTCCTGGAATTGGTTATGATGATTGAGAAGGATTATTCCGTTAGAATTGACAATAAGGAACTCGGCGCCAAGGTCTTTGCAAATTTACGGGCCTTGGCTGAATATATACAGGAAAAATCCCCGGGGTTATCTAATTGACGGGCATCCGAGTTTATATCACCGGAATGGGATTGATTACTCCCGTTGCACGCGGAGTCCTGGAGACAAAGGCCTCCATTATGAACGGTGTAAGGGGAATCGGGCCTGTCACTCTTTTTCCTGTTCCCCGGGATAGATCTCTCCCAGTTGGCGAAATTCATGAATCATTTGAAATGGAAGGACTCCCCAGAACACATCAGCTCGCCCTTATTGCGGCAGAAGAGGCAATGGCCGATTCAAAAGATGCCCCTGATGCGATCGTTATAGGGATAACAACCGGAGGGATGGACCTGACCGAAGAACATCTGAAACGAGGCGATACTTCTCGGGATTTATTCAAGTACCATGCGACCGGTTCTGTGGCTGAATACCTTGCCGCAAAGCTTAAATGCAAGGGGCCGGTTATCACCATTTCAACGGCCTGTTCATCAGGGACCGCAGCCATAAAGATTGCCCTTGAGATGCTCAGGGAAGAAAAAGTCAAAAATGTCCTCGTAGGGGGGGCGGATTCGCTCTGCCGGCTTACCTATTACGGGTTCAACGCCCTGCAACTGATTGACCCGACCGGGGCTCGCCCATTAGACATCAACAGGCGTGGGATGACGGTCTCCGAAGGGGCCGGGATGCTTCTTCTTGAGGGCAAAGACAGGGCGCCCGATAATACGATGGCGGAGATTCTCGGGGCTGGTCTGTCCTGTGATGCATATCACCCTTCATCACCTGATCCTGAAGGCACGGGGGCATTAGCCGCCATGAGGGCTGCCATAAAAGATGCTCGGATTTCCCCTTCAGACATTGATTACATTAATCTCCACGGCACGGGCACCATTGACAACGATCTCTCCGAAGCGAGGGCAGTGGATAGGCTCTTCGCCGAGGATAAGCCTCTTCTTTCCTCTGTCAAGGGCGCGTTTGGCCACAGTCTTGCCGCAGCAGGTGCCATAGAGACTGTGATCTCTGCCATGGGCATTTCCGATAGTTTCGTACCGGGAAATACAGGTTGTAACACCCCGGACCCGGAACTGCGTCTCAACCCCGTCATTGAACCGATTGAGAGGGATATCCAGACCGTGCTTTCAAACTCTTTCGGGTTTGGAGGCAATAATGCTTCAGTGGTAATCGGGAGGCCGAAAGAAAAGAGAGTCTCCATATCCTCTCAAGGGCCTCCCCATTTGGCCGTTGTTGGGTGCGCCTGTATTACCGGGGCTGGAAAGACTCGCATGACCGAAAAAACGGTATCAGAGGGCCGAAATTGTAGGGGGATACTTTTAGACAAAGAAGTATCAGAGGATCTCTCTCCCAAGACTGTCAGACGCATCAAACGGCTGTCACGATTGGCCTTATCCCTTGCCGTTGCGGCCCATAAAGATTCCGGGGAATTGGATGACCCGAACTCCCTCTTTTTTGGCACCGGATGGGGCCCCCTTTCGGATACATATGATTTTTTGACCAAGCTTTATGAATCGGAGGAACATTTTACCAGTCCTATCGATTTCATCGGCTCCGTGCATAATGCGCCGGCAGGGCTGATTGCTATCGGATTCGGGGCCACAGGCCCCAATATCACGACCACCGGGGGAGATTATTCCTTTGAACAATCCTTGATGGCAGCAAGTCTCCTGACCAAAGGACGAGATGAGTTAATACTTGTAGTGGGGGCTGACGAGTCGCACGAGATACTGTCCGCCCTGTTTGACGATTCTGTATCGGGGGGCCAGACACCCTCAGATGGAGGAGGGGCCCTCTGTTTGAGGCGGGCGGACACATCTTCCCCGCCAAGGACGGGATCTTCGACCGGCCTGAGACTATTTCCTTCATTTTTTGAATATTCAAAGGACAATCCCTCTATTATTTTGTCTCTCATAGATAGCCTGGGCGGCCCGGATAGAATTAAGCGTAAATATGGAGCAGTTTTTGCAGGAATACCCGGATCACATAGAGACACGGGCAGCAATCAACTGTCTCAATTCTTGGCAGGTTCGGATTTTGAAGGGCCGGTCATCGACTATAGACGGCTTACGGGTGAATTTGCCTCGGCATCAGCAGTGGCCACAGTCCTTGCTGTCTGTTTTGTTAGGGAGGGAAAAATCCCCGCAAGTCTTTGCGGCAAGAAATCTTCTTCCCTGAATGGAAAAGGGATCTTGATTATAGGCCTTGGAAAATTTGTAACAGCGGTTGAGCTGACAACTTAGCATAGAAGATTCAGGTAGGGAACATTTGCATGAAACTTTGCGCCTTAGCGCCTTTGCGTGAGGCTTTTTCTGTTTATCAAGGTCAGGTTTAATATGAAAGTACTTCTCATCTCAGCAAACACACTCACGACTCCTTATCCAGTATACCCCCTGGGCCTTGATTACGTGGCTGATGCAATATCGGCAGATCATGAGATCAAGATCGTGGACATCAACAACCTCAGCAAGCATGGCTCATTAGGAGAAGCGATAGGGGATTATTCCCCCGAAATAATCGGTATTTCATTACGCAACATAGATAACGCCGATAGCGTGAACAGGAAAGATTTTATCAGTGAATATCGGCAGTATGTAAAGACTGTCAGGGAGTATTCCAAGGCCCCGCTGGTCTTGGGTGGTAGCGGTTTTACCCTGTTCCCCGCAGAAGTTATGGAAGCCTTGGGGGCAGAGTACGGAATAATAGGCGAGGGAGAAAGATTCGCGCTCCTTCTTAAGGCCATAGAAAAGAAGGAAGATCCCTCTCGCATTCCCGGAATCATGACCTTAGCCGAAGAAAAAGCGATTCCTGACCCCTTTGACAGGTCATTCGCCTTGAATTATCTACCTGATATCTCCCGCACAAAATATTATCTGAAAAACGGTGGGATGCTCAATCTTCAGACAAAGCGGGGCTGTACATTCCGGTGTATCTATTGCACATATCCACGCATAGAGGGAAGCCATCTGCGGTTTATCGCTCCTGAAGATGCGGCAGATAACGCGCTACGTCTTCAGAACTCCGGGGCAAAATATTTTTTTGTCATTGATTCAGTATTTAACTCCGATTATTCCCACAGCATCAAGGTGGCACGTGCCTTCAAAAACGCCGGGGTCTCCATCCCCTGGGGGGCCTTTTTTGCACCCACAAATCCGCCTGAAGGATATTACGGGATAATGGCTGATGCCGGTCTTTCACATGTTGAGTTCGGGACTGAATCTTTATCTGCTAACATGTTGAAAACCTACAAAAAGCCCTTTGGCGCAAAACATATTTTCAATGCCCATAAGGCCGCCATTGAAGCAGGATTATTTGTTGCCCATTACTTCCTGCTCGGAGGCCCTGGTGAGGACAAGGACTCGCTGAATGAGACGCTTTCGAATATCGCCATGCTGAGTAAGAGTGTCCTCTTTTTTTTTGCGCTCTGCGCATTTATCCGCATACTGCTCTTTATGACATTGCAGTGGAAGAGGGCCAGATATCAAGGTCTCAGAGCATATTAGAGCCTGTTTTCTACAAACCTAAGTTAATAAGCAGCGATGAAATCATGCAAAGGATCGAAGAATACGCAGATGGCCGCACCAATTGGGTTGTAGGTTCAGGAGGCGAGACCATGGCCAAAATCATCTCCAGGATGTACAGCCGCGGTCATTCAGGTCCTCTATGGGAATATCTGATCAGGTAGGAAAAAACTTTAGGCACTTTCTATGAAATGGTATTCTCTAAGAAATGCGGACATTCTTTCTTCAAATGAAATAATCATGGAGGCTGAGGTCAGACCTGATTCACCCTGGTTTTCAGGCCATTTCCCGGGTGAGCCGATTCTTCCTGGGATAGCCCAACTGGAAATGGCCCTTGATGCAATCAAGAGACTCAACCAAAAAAACCTGAGAATTTCAGCCGTTAAAAGGGTAAGATTTAAACAGGTTATTAGACCTGATGACAAGCTGAGAATAACTGTTGCTCCTCATAAAAAGGATGCCTTATCATATCCCTTTCGCATAATCGTCAACGGGGGATTAGTTAGCAGTGGTATCCTTATGGTCGAGGAGTTAGACGAGTAAGGGGGAAATAACTGTGGCAAAGGATTTAACAAATATCACCATTCGTATTGCAGAAATCATGATTAACGAGCTTAAGCTTGAAGATGTTACTCCGGAAACCTTTGATCCTGAGATCGACCTCGTTGATGAGGTAGGCATTGACAGTATGGATCTTGCGACTGTCGCCCTTGTTGTCCAGGATGAGTATGGGATAAGAATCGATGAGGATGATTACCCGAAGCTGACAACTGTCCGATTTATCGCCGAATATGTGCAGGAAAGGATGTAGGAACTTGGAGAGCAGGGGGAATGGATTTATACAACAAAAGAGATGCCGGCAGAGAACAAAACCAATCCGGGAAAAGATGGAAATTCTCTGACCTTATAGCAGACCCTGAAACAGGAAAGAGATGGGAAAAGGTCCGTAAATATTTTTTCTTGCGTGAATCGACCTATGATATGACCAACCGGTGTAATATCCGATGTGAGGGATGCTATTACTATGAAGGTGAAAAGCAGTTTGCCAAGGAGAATGGAGATCCCGAAGCATGGCATACGCTCATGGAACATGAAAAATCGAGAGGCATCACCTATGTTGTCCTCGCAGGTGCAGAACCATCCTTAGTCCCGGAACTGTGTGAAGTCTGCTTTGGGGTAATCCCTCTCGGCGCCATTGCATCCAACGGCTTGAGGCGCATACCGGGTTCAGTCGGCTACAAGATCCACATCTCGGTCTGGGGAAACGATGAAACAAGCCTTAGAATCAGAGGGGCCAAGGGGATGCTGCACAAGCAGATAGAAAATTATAAGGGCGATGAACGGGCGGTATTTGTATATACCTTTACCAGTGGTAACATTGACGAGGTTCACGAGGTGACGGAGTTTCTCGCAAAACATGGATGCAAGTTAACCTTCAACATCTTCTCCGCTCCTGTTGGCTATGCCGGTCCCCTCCGTCATACTTCAGAATCCCTCATGCATACCCGTAAGACCCTTACGGACCTCCTCTCGGCATATCCTGAAAGCGTGCTTTTTCCCCCCTATAATATCGTTGCCCATACCCACAGTCATGGACTCCACGATCTCTACGCCTGCTCATACCCAAGGATGAATCCCTCCCAGGCCATAGGTCTTGGTCGATCTTTCAGACAATATCGAACCGATCTTACATGGGACAGGGATGTTGCCTGCTGCGTGCCGGATACGGACTGCAGTGATTGCAGGCATTACGCGGCTGGAAGCGCCGTTGTTACTGCAAGATTATTCCGCCATGCAACTGATCCCGATGAATTCAAGTCCTGGCTTGACTATGTGGACAACTATCTTTCTGTGTGGGTCATGGGATATGAAAGAGGCGACAACCTCTGTGATCACCTCGTTGCGCC
>JAOZQV010000004.1:6011-27227 GCA_029932035.1 Deltaproteobacteria bacterium
CCCCAAGGAGTTTTGTAAATGAAGACAGTTAGCTCGTTATTGGATGAAGAGTGGCATAAACGATATAAAGCGATCTCCAAGTTGAATATCAGGAGTTCAATATATGATGTGACAAATCGATGCAATCTCCGCTGCAAAGGCTGCTTCTTTTTTTCCTCTGATGAAGACAAGGTGGCAAAAGAGGAGATGGACCTGAAAAAATGGGAAGCGTTTATTGACAGGGAAAAGGAACGGGGTGTAAATCTCGCCATCCTGATTGGTGGAGAACCCACCATCTGCCTTGACAGGGTTGAGGCCTTCTATAACCGATTATCCACATTTTGTGCAACAAACGGCCTGATCAAGGTCCCACGGGACAGGTTTCCCCATATGGCGGTCGGCATTTCCCTGTGGGGCGATGAAAAAGATGAGAAACTCCTCAGGGGGAAGGACACTTTCTCCATATCAAGCAGGAATTATGAAGGCGATCCTTATGCCTATTACCTTTATACGATTACCCCCAAACAGATCGGAAAGACGGAGCGAATTGTAAAGAGGATCAGGGACGTCGGTTTAAAGGTCCATATGCAATTACTCTCAAATGATGAAGGAGTTGAGGAATTTTTCTGGACAGATGAGGAGCTGATAGATATCCGGGCTGAAATGGACTATATGCTTGATAAATATCCAGATACGGTTATATCCTCCAAATATTACCACGAAATTATTACCACGGGGAAAATGCTCAACCGCACCTTTGGCTGGGAGGAATGCCCCTCCGTAACCGAGACCATAGACCGCAGGGATCCCAGGCCGAAACGTCTTATCGGTTTTATCCGCTGGGCATCGGATTTAGAGACAATGCATCGGTGCTGCACATCCGAAACGCGAGACTGCTCAACTTGCAAGGATGGGGCCGCCCACATGAGCTGGGTAATGGTAAACAAGAGGGCGCACATACATTCCGAACAGGACCTCAAAAACTGGATCGAGGTCTACGAAATGTTCGCAAAACTGTATCAATTTATTCCATGGTAACCGTTGGGATTGAAAATTGACTATTGACTATTGACTATTGAAAAACAGCAAAAAAACAGAAGATCAGAGGCCATGAGCTTTTTCTTGCGACATCACCTGATATTCAAGAACCGGACATCAGTTTCCACTCAAACGTTTTCTGTTTCGAAGTTTCTCTAACAGTTTGGCAGTTACCAAATTAAATCTTGTGAAAAAATCACAAGAAAGTTTTGAATTGTTTTTCTTTGCGAACTTTGCGCCTTGGCGAGAGACCTTTTTGGTTCCGGCTTGTCCAGGTTAGTATAGACAGCATTAATAGAGAGTGACTACAGGGCCTTTGTTTTTTCTCTGTGTACCCTGTGTACTCTGTGAAAAGAAAAGAGGGTTTTAGAATCAAAACTATGCCCAAGAATTCGAGAAAGGCAGTAATCTTAGGATATGACGCGGTCTCTCCCCTCGGGACCGACATGGAAACTCAATGGAACCGGTCTGTCAAGGGTGAAAGCGGGATCGGTCATCTCACACGTTTCCCCGTTGGAAAAGGGTTTCCGGTCCATATTGCCGGACAGGTGGAGAATATAGACACCACCCCCTATCCGTTTCTCTCCCCACGCAACCTGGCCCACTGGACATCCCCCATCTTCAAGTATGCCATGCTGATTGTGCATCGCGCCCTTGAAAAGAGCGGGGTAGTAATAACCCCTGACCTGTCACCGAGAGTGGCGATTACCTTCAGTTCCGCGGTAGGGGGGCAGGACGCGGTTCTTAAGGCAGACAGGCGAATGATTTCAGAGGGGAAGATGCCTCACCCCTTCACAAATCCGAATTCATGTATAAACATGGTGGGAGGCAAAATATCCATCTTAACCAAGGCAACCGGCCCCATTATGTCCACCGTTACTGCATGTGCAACCGGTCTCACATCGATGATAGTGGGGGCAATGCTTTTAGAACAGGGGAGGGCCGACGTTGTAATATGCGGCGCTGTGGATTTTGCCTTAGTCGAACCGATTGTGGCCGGCTTTGCAACTATGAACGGCGCTTACAGGCCCAGGGAAGGCCAGGCGCCCGACCCTCCGGCAGAGGTGAGCCGTCCATTCTCCGTTGACAGAAGAGGATTCATAATTTCTGAAGGCGCCGGCAGCATCATCATCGCGACAAGAGACTTTGCCAAGGCACATGGTTTAAATTTCGAAATTGAAATGGCGGGTTGGGGCATGACCTCAGACGCCTATCACTTTGTAGCGCCAAACCTCGAGACAGTAAGCCGCTGTATCGCTGAAAGCATTGAGGATGCCGGCATAGACCCTTCTGATATTGATGCCATAAATGCGCATGCCACTTCAACAAGAGTGGGCGACAAGGTCGAATTTGACGCATTGAAAGCTGTTTTTGGCGAACATATTCCACCGGTTTCAGCAAACAAGTCTCTCATAGGTCATGCCATGGGGGCATCAAGCGCAATCGAATCGATATTCGCCATGGAAGGGATGCTCAACAACACCTTGCTTCCCACCATTAACCATACTCCGGACCCGGAAATTGAATTGGATTGCGTTTCAGAGGGGGCGCGTGATATGACCCAGGAGTTTATATTGAAGGATTCATTCGGTTTTGGGGGCTGTAACTCGTGTGTGGTTTTTCAAAGGGTAGGGTAAGAAGATGAAGGCGCCCAAAAACAGACGGGTATTTGTTATCGGATATGGCGCAGCAACCCCCTTGGGAAAAACATTCGCTGAGAGTTGGAAACGGGCGGTTAAGGGTAAAACGGGTTTTGGAAAAGTAACCAGATGCCAGGTCGATTCCCTCTGCAATGTAGTGGGGGAAATCCCTGAATGGGATCCTTTGGACCTTGATTTTGTTGATGCCAAAGAGGCATACAACTGGAATGCCGGATTTGTCCTTCTGACATTGGCCGTATGCAGGGAGGCGCTCGAAAATTCAGACCTCCGGATTGATAAAGATACCGGGCCAAGAACCGCCTGTCTTATCGGCTCGGCCCTGAACGGAACAGATGCCTTTCGTATCGCAATGAATAATTATCTCGACAATGGCCCCCTGAAGGTAAGCCCATACCTCCTCCCGAATCTATGCGCCAACCTGCCCTCGGGCAAGGCCGGAATGCTGTTGGGATTTACAGGACCGGTCTTCTCTCCCCAGGGTGCCTGTGCCTCCGGCAACCACGCAATCGGAATCGGGTCAAGGATGATACGGGATGGAGATTGCGACTTTGTCCTTGCGGGAGGCGCTGAAACCTGCATTATTCCCGAGATCATTCATGGGTTCGAGAACATGAATGCCACCATCAAGATCCTTCCCGGTGATCGTGCATATGATGATCCGTCTCAGGCCTCGCGCCCATTCAGCATCGATCGAAAAGGCTTTGTCCTTTCCGAGGGAGGTGGAGCGCTTGTCTTAGCAGCGGAAGATATGCTCGCAACCTATGGCCTTGTTCCAAAGGCCGAGGTCTTAGGCATTGGCTGGACATCAGATGCCTTTCACTTTACAAGGCCCAATACGGAGACGGTTGTCCGATCGATAAAGGAGGCAATTGACGATGCGGGATTAGCTCCCGGGGATATTCAATATGTAAACGCCCATGGGACATCGACATCGAGAGGCGACAGCATGGAAATCGACTGTCTTAAAGCGGTGTTTGGGAGTCAGTTGGAAAAGATACCGGTAACTTCCACCAAATCTCAGATCGGCCATGCCTTAGGGGCTGCCGCCGCCATAGAAGCCGCTCTCAGCATAGAAGCAATGCAAAAGGGTCTTGTGCTTCCAACAGTCAACCATCTGTTAGATCCCGAACTGGATGGTATTGATGTTGTCCCAAACAGAGTCAGGGAAATGACCTATGATATCTTTCTTTCCAACGCATTTGGATTTGGCGGAACCAACTGCTGTGTGGTCTTTAGAGGAACATAATATGAGGCCGAAACCTTTTATCCCTGAACCTCTTGCCGACGATGACCGATACGTGAGAGATAAGACCGGTGGACTGGTCTGGCACAGGTGCAGAAACCGTGTGCTTTATGCCGATACGGACCGTTCGCAGATCGTATACCACTCCAACTACCTTCGATTTTTCGAATTTGCCAGGGCCTCTCTGATGCGTGACACCGCATACACATACAGGCAAATTGAAGAGGGCGGGCATATATACCCGATCATTGAGATCGGCGTTAAGTACCATACCCCCTTGCGTTACGATGACCCAATGTGGATACATACACACCCTGCAAAACTTGAGAGGGTCCGTCTCCGGTTTGACTATGTTATCACCCACGAAGAGACTCAAGATATTGTATGTAAGGGATTCACCAGGCATTGCTCCATTAACTCCTCGGGGGTACCTGTGGCCATCGACGAAAAAACACGCCATCTATGGAAGATCTTCCCAAAATAGCAGATAAGGTGCGGCTGCCTCTGAAGATTAAAATCTATCCCTACCTGATGGATCATCAGTTTGAGGGAAAAGCGGTCCTCCCTGCCGTAGAAGCCATACAATTATTGGCGGCATCCACATCAGGCTACCTGCCGGACGTGGGGATAGATACAATTCTTGATGCAAGGTTTGACAAATTTTTATACATTAACCCTCGCGTTTCCCTGATAGACGCGTTTAATGAAATGGAGGTCCATGAAGATGGCGGCGTAATCTCAAGGCTCATCACAAAAACCAGGGCAAAAGCAGGTTCCATCACCCGGACAAAAGAGCATGTATCCCTAAGATTCTCCAAGAATCCTCAAGAACCCGCGCTCCCGCTATTTGACGAAATCTCTGCCTTGGAAGGACTCGGGATTGATATTCCACCTTACAGGCTTTATGGCGAACTTGTTCCTTTTGGCCCGGCGTATCATAATGTAAAAGAGACCTTGACGGTTTCTGAACAGGGCGCCATCGCATCTGTTTATGCACCGGACAATGGCGCGCCATCAGCTCCGTTAGGATCCCCTTTCCCCCTTGATGCAGCCTTACACGCTGCCTGCGCCTGGGGACAGCGCTATAGAGGAATCGTCGGTTTTCCTGCTGGTTTTGGAATACGGCGCATATTCAAGCAGACTCGCCCCGGGGCCACTTATATCGCGAGAATTATCCCAAAAAAGGGCTGCCCGGAACCGGTTCTCTTTGATATATGGATCTACGGCCAGGATGGCGTTTTCTATGAAGCCGCATTGGACGTCCTGATGGAGGATGTGAGTGGCGGCAGAATGAGGCCGCCTCAATGGGTCCTTGAGGGGACTCAATATCAAGCGCTTCCATCCTTGAAGGCGCACTGTGAAGCCATTTCGGTAATCGAGCTCAAAACCATAAACGAGACCGCGGTAAAAGCGCTTTCAGATTCCGAACTTGACCGTTATGGTCGGTTGGGGGCTAAGAGGAAGAAGAGCTATCTCGGCTCTCGACTATGCTGTAAGATCCTCTCCAGGCAATTATCCGGAAATGATAGAGACACCCCCGCATCATCCATCACAACCATTTCCCCTGATCAGATTCGTCCTCGCTCTCCCCTGACTGATGGAAGAGACGTTTTTTCCTGCTCGGTTTCTCATGACAGCAGGTTTGCCGTTGCCGTTGCCGGCAAAACAAAGGTGGGGGTTGACGTTGAGGAGATCTCGGAAAAGGCGCTCAGATCTCGGCGGCTCTATATGAAAGAGCGGGAGGAAATATTGGTTAAAAATTCATCTCTTGGAGAAATAGAGGCCTCTATCAGGGTCTGGAGCATTAAGGAAGCCATGTCCAAGGCCCTCGGCATAAATCTTGCCCAATCCTGGGAAAGGGCGGAAATAAAGGATATCGGGCAAAATAAAAGCCTTGTCCTCATGCAAAAACGGGAGTATACTATTATTCATGATACTGTGGACAATCATCTATTTACAATGACCACAGGAATTATTAAGTAGTTAGGTTGAGTTGAACAAAGTTCCCCATAGCGATACTGAACCACTTAATGAGGTCTGAATAAACTATTTAGAGAAAGCGGTTAGAGTTGATTGTTTTCTCTGCATATACGAATTAATAAAGTATCACGAAAGGGGGTGATAGAAGATCAACCTTAGGAATGACCAGTTGGTTTATTTTAATCTGACCTGAATTAATGCAATTTGAAGGAGGAAAGATGATGAAAATTAGCTATTTGAAGGTAATTTTATTTGTCGCTGTGGCTTTGTTGCTGATCGGTTGCGCTTCGCCAAAAGCAGTTTCAACGTTCCACGCCCTTGATCTTAATCCGATAGTACAGGGGGGCACCTATGTCCAGAAAGTGGATAATTTCGTAGTTATTCTGGATAAGTCGGGATCCATGGGTGACCGTTACAAAGGACAGAAAAAGCTGGATTATGCCAAAGATATGGTGAACCGGATGAATCGTACTATTCCCGACCTCATGCTGACAGGCTCTCTCCGGATTTTCGGCCGGATATCCATTTTTTCCAGTAGCTTCACTGAACTCGAGTGGGGCCCCGCAGCATATTCAAAACCAGGACTTGCTGGAGGTCTGAACAAGATCGGGTTTAGTGTTGGGGACAGTCCCCTGAATGCCGCCCTTGATGCTGCGGCCCAGGATTTGAAATCTGCAAAAGGCAACATAGCAGTTATTATTTTCACCGACGCAAACAAAGAGGTTATGAACTATAAGGCAGTACTCAAGTCTGCAGCAAACCTGAAAAGCCAGTATGGCGATAGAGTCTGTATATATACCGTGCAGATAGGCAAAGATGCTGCGGCCACAAAGCTTCTGCAGCAGGTTGCCCAAGAGGGTCAATGCGGATTTTACACAAATGCAGACCAAATCGGCTCCAGCGCTGGTATGGCCGGCTTTGTGGAAAAAATCTTCCTGGCAAAGGTTGAAATCGTTGAAGTCGTAGAGGAAGTCGTAGTTGTTAAGCCTGCTCCGTGTATAGACAACGATGCCGATGGCGTTTGCGATGATGTGGATCAATGCCTAAGGACACCCAAGGGCGCCAAAGTAGATTATAGAGGATGTTGGGTACTCGGTGACGTTTTCTTCGATTTTGATAAGTCTGATATAAAGTCCCGCTTTTACCCTGAACTAAATGCAGTTGTGAGGGTCCTGAACAAGGATGCCTTGTTGAAAGTCCGAATTGAAGGGAATACGGACAATATTGGGACTGCAAAATACAATATGGGACTTTCGGAAAGACGCGCTAACTCTGTAATGAAATATCTTGTAAACGCTGGAATCGATCAGAATAGGCTTTCTGCCGTAGGCTACGGTTTCAGCAGGCCAATTGCCACTAACGCAACAGATGCAGGTAGGGCTCTGAACCGGAGGGTTGAATTGACACCCCTGTATTAGGCGTTAATTAATCGTCCTATACCACAACCACTCCTCAGGTAGTAGGGCCATGATAAGGTCCTGCTACTTGAGGAAATTGTTACCCACCGCTCTCTTAAACCCCTGACCCGCCTCTCCTATAACATGTTCATCCGGGGTAAAGTTGTCCTCAAGGTAGAGATCGCCATTGTCAAAGCCGCTGGAATGGATAAATGACTCTCTTTTTCCCGCCTTATATCCCTTCCCTTTTGATTCCACAAAGAAGTCAGACCCATATTGAGATATAGGGTATGCCAACATAAAGTTTTCAACAGTAGCCAGAAAGGTCTAACCGAATTGCAGGTTCTTTTCAGCTCCGGTTATTCACGGCAAGATAGATATCCTTGATGACCTCCCTGGAGATCTCCCCCATCGACAGGCTCATGGCCTGGGCCAGGCCCTGGGGGTTTTTATGCTTGCATATCTTCTTGACGCTGTAGCTCTTCTGAAAGAGAACGCTCTTGCTTACATCAGGCTCATTGGCCGCCATAAGGGTAATGGTAATAGACAATACAGCATTCCAGCTTTCTATCGCATCCAATTCAAAAAACTCATCCACTGAGCCCTCTAACAGATAAGAAAACGGAAATCCGCTGCCCTGAGGGAGCACAGCCCTGAAGAGGCCGGATTCTCTCATATCCCTGCTCAGAAAATAGGTAACAAGGTCTGCGGGGTTTGATCGCCATTTATAATAAAAATATTCATCTCTCTTGAATGATTGATTTCCATAGATGATTCGATTTGTATTGTATGCCGGGGCCACGCTAAAACGTTCGACCTTGAGTGTAACGGGGAGCGGTTTGAGGCCTGTGATTTTAGGGGATGAGTATTCTAATGTATAGTACTTAATCTTGTTCTTTGGCTGTTTAAGATCTATGCAACCTGCAGTAATAAGAAAGGCGCTCAGGCAAAAAAGCAATATCTTCATGTTTCGATCCATAAGGAATCTCCGTGACTTTACCACTCTTTCTCCTCCGGCTCCACACTTCGGGGAACAGGAGGTTCACCAAAAACTAACTGCGACGGATGGTCGGCAAGAAGCTCAAAAAACCGGTTCAGGTTATCTGTTGCCTTTTCCAGATTCTGTGCGCTGACTGAAAGCTGGCGTTTAAGTTGGAAAAATGAATCGTCCGCGCTACCTAATAGTAATACACCTCTTTCTAACAGGACGTTGGCATTTTTCATAGCCTGTCTGAGGTCTTCAACCGCCGTTTTAATGTCCTCCTCATTATCAGCCACCACACCTTCTACACCCTCGAGAATCTTGTCCATCTGTCCAAGGCTGCTGCCGGCCGTGTCCATCAACTTGTTGAGTGATTGTGCCGCATCGTCCACAGAAGCAAGTATTCGGTCCCATCTTTTGTTGTCTAAAATACGACCTGCACTCTCAAGAGACGATTGCAGTTTTGTGGAAATACCCTTTACATCAGCATCCGCTATCATCTGGTGGACAGTGTCAAGGGTCAATTTGAGTTTATCAGAAATCCCTTTGAGATCTATGGTCTTGATATGGTCCAGAACGTCATCAATTCCTCTAAGCAGTTCGGCGAACTCGGAGGGCTTTGAGGCCACAATCGGATATTCCGATGGAAAGGTAATAGGAGGGGAACGATCCGGGTCGCTTTCCTTTTTGCGGTCTAATTCGACAAACATGCTCCCCGTAATGCCCACATCTTTCAGTTGGGCGACGATACTTTGATCAAGCGTCTGATCGGATTCGATCTTTAGTAATACCTGTATTAATTTCGAATCGGGGGCAACCTTTATACTTTCTACCCTGCCGATGGATACTCCTCTGTATTTTACCGGAGAATCCTTACTAAGCCCCTGAACAGATTCATTGAAATAGGCGGCGTAAAATTGCCCCTTTTCTAAATAACGGGACATACCCAACCAAATAATTGCCATCAGGGTGATGCCTATCCCGCTGGCCACGAACAGCCCAACCGCAAACTTGGTTCTCTGGGATGCCATTATTGGGGACCCTTGCCGGCCACGCCTTTTACTTCAGCCTGGCGGTTAAAAAATTGTTTCACGAATTGATTCTGACTGTGCTTCCGCAGATATTTGGGATTACCTTCTGCGATAATCCCCTTTGCACGCCTGTCTAACATAATAATCCTTTGGGCAACTGCAAAAATGCTCTGAAGCTCGTGTGTAACGATAACCATGGTGGTTCCGAGACTCCTGTTTAAATAGAGGATGAGGTCATCAAGTTCAACCGACGTCACAGGATCAAGACCGGCAGAAGGCTCATCAAAAAATAAGATCTTCGGGTTCAGGGCCATGGCCCTTGCCAGTCCCGCCCTCTTTTTCATCCCCCCGCTCAGCTCAGAGGGAAGATGATTCTCATAACCTTTTAGATTGACCAAACCCAATTTCATCCTGACCAGAGCATCTACTGATTCCTTAGGCAGAGAGGTATACTCCCTTATGGGCAGGGCCACATTTTCGGCAATTGTCATGGAGCCGAACAGAGCAGCGCCCTGGTAAAGGACTCCTACCTTCCTCAATATTTTTTGCAATGTCGCGTCATCGTCGACGCAAATCTCATCGCCGTCAATAGTTATCTTACCCGCACGGGGTTCTATGAGCCCTATCATGGCCTTCAGCAATGTGCTTTTGCCGCAGCCGCTTCCCCCCAAAATAACAAACACCTCTCCTTCATAAACGTTGAAAGATACATGGTCAAGGATGATATCTTTGCCGTATCCTGCTCTAAGATCTTTCACCCGGATGATGGCCTTCCTCCCCATTGATCCCACCCTATCCCCAATAGCGAAGTATGACCGAAAACATAGAATCACACAATATTATCAAGAAGATGCTGCTGACCACTGCCGATGTCGTAGCCTGTCCCACTGATGCGGCGCCACCCCTTACCTGGAAGCCCCTGAAACACCCTATCCAGGTTATCAGGACACCAAAGATCCCGCCCTTAAGCACACCCCAGAATACATCAAAGAGTTCCAGGGTTTTTATAGTCTGAGCCATATAGGCCCCGGCAGTAAGGTCAAGCATAAAAACCCCCACCAAGAGCCCACCCATAATGGCAAAGAGGTCTGAAAAAAGTGTCAGGATTGGTACCATAAAGGCCGCAGCCACGAGCTTGGGAACAACCAGAAACATGACAGGATTAAACCCCATGGTAAACAGCGCATCAACCTCTTCAGAGATCTTCATGGTTCCTATCTCTGCCGCAAAAGCAGAACCTGACCTGCCTGCCACGATGATAGCCGTCATAATCGGCCCCAATTCACGGGTCATGGAAAGACTGACTAACGAGGCCACATATATGTTGGCCCCAAATTGCTCAAGTTGAACCGAAGACATAAATGCCATAATCAGGCCCATAAGAAAGCTTATGAGGGCCACGATCGGAAGGCCGTCAACACCGACCCTCTGCATGTACCGGATGGTGTCGTCTGTTCGCAGAGACCTGGGGTGCAAACAGATATGAACTAATGAAAGGATAATCGACCCGATAAATGATATGGCATATTTTAGATCTGAAATCTGCTGTAAGGTTGCCTCGCCGATACGGATGAAGATGCCCGAAGACCGTTTCTTCTCAATCGACATTTTTTCGTCAAGAGAATCGAAATGGAGGATAGAAAGCAGTTCCTTTATCTTGTCGCTTGAGTTTATGACATAAAAACCATTCCCTCCATTGGTTACCATCTTTCTCAAGTGCGCCAAGACTAATGTTCCAAAATCATCCAAATAGTCGACTTTTTCGAGATCCACGGTCAGAGAAGATAGGGAGTAATCGCTGAGCAGAGCAGTTAACTCATCGATCATTTGCCCGGCATTGGCCGCATCCATGTTTCCATGGATATGAAGCGTAGTGCCTCCTTCGGGATTTTTAGAGATCTTGTATCTGGAGGGACTTGGGGTCTCAGAGGCGTTCATATAAGAAGTCTCTCATCCTCCATTCTTTTCTCTCTCTCCAAAATGGAATTTCCTCAAATCCTTTTCATCGACGTTATATTTACGTTTCAGCACCTCCATATCCACCTGGAAAATCAACCAGCCTAAGAAATTATTATCTTTATATAATTTGAACGCAATTTCAACGCTCCTATAGCCCATGGGATGATCTTTGTGCGCCCGATAGAGAGTCAACACCTTATAAAGGGCATCCTCACCCCCCTCGAAATCTATGTCAGCATAACTGGTGCCAACCATTCCCTCAACATCCACCCCTGGCGCGATAGAATAGACATCGAATACCTTCTTATCCTTGTTAAGTAACATCAGTCCGATATAAGGGGTTGTAATCCCCTTCTGAACATCAAAAAACCCCTTTAGGGCCAGAGTTGTTCTGCTCCTGTCCCTCTCCTCAAATGGTTTGACTAACAGAGACCGTAGCAGGCGGGAATTGACGGCTAAGTCATCCCTCAATTCCCGCTTTCGTATATCCGTTATTTTATACCCCTTTGAAAAATATGGGTAACCGAAGAAGATCCCGGCAGTTAACACAACTAACAAGACCAATGAAGGGATAAGCCAGCGCCTGGCCCGCCGATATCGCCTCTCCAAGACCTCTACAGACGTGACATCCCTCCCCAAGGAGAGAACCCCCTGGAAGTTGTGCTGACCATCATACAGGGCTGTTGTGCTGGTGGAAATATGGCGTATCCCCTTGTCGGGATGCCTGACCATCAGGATTTTTTCCCTTATTGCATCTTCAGATATTACTTTATCGAGAAAGGCTCTATATTCTTTGGGATCTTCGTAAATCTCTTCGGCTGGTCTGTGACGCATCTGGTTTTCTTCTCTGCCGTACAGATTTTTAGCCGCATTGTTCCATGACAGGATATTGCTATCTTTATCAGTCAGAATAACGGCATCGGGAAGCTGGTCACTGAATTCCTTCAACCCGTACATTATCTGGCTTGTCTCATCAAGCCGCCTCGCCAAATATTTGGCAAATTCCCTGACGACTTCTGGAAAGTCGCTGATAAAGGTGGAGAGTTCCTCTTTTGGTATCCTGATAACCTCTATGTCGTTGATAGCCTTAACAGTAGCGGTCCGTCTTTCCCCTAATAGAAAGGACATTTCTCCAAATACAGCGCCCTCATCAGAAATCTCGGCTATTTTTGTTCTCCCCTTGAGGATAGCCACCTTTCCGGAAACGAGGAAATAGACATCCTGTGTATCATCCCCTTCGAGAAAAAGGGTCTCCCCTGTTTGGTAGGTGATAACATGTCTGCTTAAATTCGGATTATTTATTATCTGGTCTAACATAGGAAAATTGTGCAATATATCTGAAACTCCATTTTTAATCTTAAACAACTATAACAAACCGACCCGATTTAGTCAAGGATAGACAAACAGAGCTATTCAAAAGACCAGGGACCCACCCTGTAAACCCCTTGACAACCTCTTCATTTTCCTATAATGATTCCTGATTTGAGTGCCTAAAGTGCCTAAAGAATGTCAAACAACACCTTTAACTTTAGGCGCTTCAATCCCGCCCGAGGCGGGATTAATCACTTTATTAACTGAGAACATGCGAGCGTGGAAAAAAGATGAAAATCATAGAAACAGTCACATACACTCCCCAACCAATAAACCGGGGATACACAGACCAGATCCTCAGAGTAGACCTGACCTCTACTGCAATATCGACCTCAAACCTTTCACCTGATTTCAAGACCAAGTATACCGGTGGCAGGGGTTACGCCCTTAAACTGATATGGGACGAAACATCTGAAAACACCCATTATGACAGCCCGGACAACATCCTGGTTATGGCGAGCGGTCCCTTGGGAAATGAACCGAGATTTCCGGGGAGCGGCAAGTTCATTGTAGGGACCATCTCTCCTCTTACCGATACCTTTATCGACTCCAATGTGGGGGGGCACTTCGGGCCTCTTTTAAAAAGCGCCGGCTTTGACGCATTAGCCGTTTCAGGTATTTCCCAGGAAGATGTGGTCTTGATTGTAGATGTAGACCAGGGGCAAATCCAGATTGTTGAGGCCCCCACCTTTGGCGACCAGATTGACAACGGGGCGCTTTCCTATGGAGAGACGCTGTTGAAGCGCTTCAACAATGGAAAATTAGACGAAGATGTCGCCGCGGTAAGTAACGGTATCGGGGCCTCAAATACAAGATACGGCATCCTGAACAGCCTCTTTTATGACAGCCGACGCAAGAGAATGCGATCCAAACAGGCAGGAAGAGGGGGCACTGGGACAGTCATGCGGCATAAGGGGCTCAGGGCCGTAATTGTCCGTTCAGGCCTGCATAAGGTCGGGAGAAATAACCCCGCAGATGAAAAAGGGGTAAAGCGGGCAGGGTCCAGTCTAAAAAAAGTTATCGCCCAGGTCGATCCCAAACAGTTCCGTCTCCGCAGTTGGGGAACACCTGTCCTGGTTGAGTATATGGACAAATACCACATTCTCCCGGTGAATAACTATCAGTACGGCCAGCATCCTGATGCAAAGGCCATATTTGCAGATGTTTTTTTCGACCGCTACCTCAGCAAGAAGCTGCCTGACGGGTGTTATAAAGGGTGTAACTTGGCTTGCGCAAAGGGGGCTGAGAACATTACCCTCAGATATGGCCCCAGGGCCGGGACAAAGGTAGGTGTTGACGGACCTGAATATGAGACAGCAGGGGCAGTTACCTGTATGGGTATCTTCGATCCCGGATTTATCATGGAATACAACTGGTATTGTGATGAATATGGTCTTGACACAATTTCCATGGGCGTAACAGCCTCGTTCCTCATGGAGTGTTTTCAGCGCGGCTATCTTTCAAAAGATGAGGTGGGCTATGAACTGTCGTGGGGGGACATAGAGTGTGCCGACAGACTGCTTCATGAGACCGCCTTGGGGGAAGGTTTCGGAAAGATCTGCTCCCGGGGGGTGCTTCGCGCCAAAGAGTGGGTCGCTGAACACTATTCCAAGAAGACCGGTAAACCATACACCGAGGTTATCGGGGAACTCGGCAAATTTGCCATGGAGACAAAGGGACTTGAGTTTTCCATGTATATCACAAAGGAATCCTTAGCCCAGCAGGGAGGATACGGGTTCGCCCTCAAGGGGCCGCAGCATGATGAAGCGTGGCTGATTTTTATCGACCAGGTATATAATGAGCTCCCGACCTTCAAAATGAAGGCTGAAGCCTTGAAGTGGTTTCCCTTGATTCGCACATGGTTTAATGCAGTTGGTCTCTGCAAACTCCCGTGGATAGATGTAAGGCACCCTGAAGCGGCAAACACCGATAATCCGGCCAAAAACCTGCCGACCCTTGAATACTATGTCCAATATCTAAACGCGACTACAGGGAGCAATAAAACACTTCAGGATGTCTTAGACGATTCAGAACGACTGCATCTGCTGCAAAAACTGATTAATCTGCGGCATGGCAAAGGCACGAGGGAGAGTGACCAGATTCCCCTCAGGGCCATGGGGCCTGTTTTCTTTAATGAGTATGAAGCGAGAGTCGATTATTATGATAGATGGCTGATGGATCAAATGGCTGATAAAACAATTCCTGATGATCCTGAGTCGCGGCACGCCCTAATCTGTAAACTGCGGCAGGAGGCCTATGACAAACTGTGTGACGAGGTTTATGAGGCAAAGGGGTACACCCAGAACGCCGTTCCTCTGCTCGAAATGGTTGAAAATTTTGATCTCTTAGACCAACAGGCACGACGTCTGCTCGCCATGTTTGGAATTCAGAGAAGGGAATTGTCCAATTAAGGCTTATGTTATGAAGGTTTCAGTCCAATTCCACGGTGTTCATCGGGCCATTACCCGGGTCAACGAAATCAGGCTTTCCCTTTCTTCAAACGCCCGGATCAGCGATCTCTTTAAACGTATTGAACGCACCTATCCAGATTTAGAGCTAAGCCAGGACGAGATCATTGTCAGCATAAATGATCAGGTATCGACTATAAACCACACCCTGAATCCCGAAGACAAGATCAGCTTTTTGCCCCATATCGGTGGGGGTTAGGGCTCGCCCTCAGGGCCTTTGGATGGGAAAGGACACCACAAATGTGGTCGTTCCCTTACCTGTCCTGATCTCTATTTTTCCCTTGAGAAGGCGTATGATCCTGTACGTAATGTAAAGCCCGCGGCCCTCTCCCTCCCCTTCAAGGATTTTCATGCGATCGTGTTCAGAGATTTGCCCTGTGTTGCTGATCTCTGCACAGGCCCAATCACCATCCGCGTAGGTCCTGACGGCCAGCATGCCCCCCTTGAGCGGAATTGCCTTTGTAGCGTTGTTCAGCAGATTGTCAAAAACCCTTTCTACATGGACGGCATAACACATCACTCTGATGTCAGAGTCATATGGCCCCTCTTTCAGGGTAACGTTCTGCTTGAGCTGCTCTTTAATTGCCTCCCTGTTTATCTCGAATCGTCTTTTGAGCACTTCCGTCAGATTAACCGCCTGCTCATTACCAACCCTGTATATACTCATTGCCAGTTCCTGTAACCGACTCGTTTCCTCAAATAGAATATCCACATATTTCCGGACCTGCTCTTTTGATTGTTCCAGTTCATCCTTTCGGACAATCTCCTTGAGCCGCCGGGCAAACCCGGCAGTCGCAATGGCCGGATTCTTAAAATCATGGAGGGC
Organism: Deltaproteobacteria bacterium; assembly: GCA_029932035.1. Taxonomy (GTDB): domain Bacteria; phylum Desulfobacterota; class DSM-4660; order Desulfatiglandales; family Desulfatiglandaceae; genus Desulfacyla. The sequence goes on from JAOZQV010000004.1 coordinate 21,947, forward strand.
ATCATCTAATCGCTCCATTTTCTGGGCCTTCATCAACTCTCTACCCATGAAGAGAAAGATATCGATCTCATCGTCTCTGTATCGCTGTCTCTTATCTACCGCGTCAATGGCCATGAAATGCGTGACCTCTCCATCATAGCCCAGGGGGACGTAGAGTATGGAATTTATATTATGTAACGCAGCGAATCTTTTAAGGTTATTTGATATCAACCCGCTTCTCTGAGGATCCACCACTGAGATATAAAAAGGGGTTACCGCCTCGTAAACCGATTCGCCTGAATACTCTCTTAAATTCAGAAGCAACTCAAATACCGGCTCGCTGCTAACAGGGAGAACCTTCCCCACACTGTGATAGCCATGCTCGGGGAATCCGGCCTGCAAAATGATCCGGTCAAGGTCCTCTGTAACGGAAAAAAGGGTACAACTCTGAAGATCCACTATGTCAGCAAGTTCCGGTACCACCTGGTTAAATACCTCCGCCATCTTGACACCGCCGCGAGACCCCACTTTCTGGAAGATATGCCTGACAATCATCTCCTTTTTTTCATCTATTCTGTACATGGAGAGGATTTTCTTGCGTGCAATGACAAAGCTTAGCCTCTTGGCCATGATATTAGCAGCCTGAATCTCCAAAGGCCCGAACGCCCGGTTCTTCTCAGCATAATAGATCTGAATAACCCCTACAGTGTCCCGATCACGAGGAGAAAACCGCTGGATTTCAAGGGGAATCGCCATTAAAGATTGAAAGTCCTTTGCATTAATGGCGCTTCTGTTGTAGTAGAGTTTTTCTCTGGAAAGGTCGGGCGCCAGATATGGAAGGCGAGTCTTTACCACCTCCCCTGCTATGCTGTCATCAAAGGGTATAAAGGTCTCGCGGATCTCTTCTTTTGACGGGTAGGACCCATAGGAAAGCATCTGTTCTGTCTGGGGGTCATAGATCCTGACCGAAGCGGAATGCGCGCCTAAAAATTCCACCATATATCGAGTCGCCCTTTCTAAAATCTGTGGTTCAGAAAGGTCCGGATCGATATCAACGATCTCATCTACCTGACTAACAAGCCGTTTAATGAATTCGGAGAGCACGTGCTTATCAATCCATTCCATCAAAAGGACCCAGAAATCCTTTTCAACAGAAACCCCCTTTGCCCAGGGCTCTCGCTGGATCTCTTTGGCCAGTCCCTCCAAATCCATTAACATGGTCGACCTCTTATTTACCAATTTATAAAACTATTCATCTAAAGGTATATTAGTCATCCAATGTCTAATGAAATAACAAAAGGGGGACGAGAAGTCAAGCGGGGCTGAAACGGGGTTGATAAATCCCCTATAAACAACTATTATCCAATATCCAAAATTGATGAACTCGAAAAGAGGTCAAGACAGATGATGAAAAGAGCAATTGTAATTATTCTATTCGGGGTGTTTATGTTTGGTGGTTGCGCCGAGAAGGAGTATCGTGCATCCAAGATCCGAATCCAGCATCCCAAATGGGATGACGCCACTATCCGGAAGGTGGCAAAGAGGGACGTCGAACCTGGGATGACGAGTGAAATGGTGCGGGCAGCCTTGGGTATACCAGATACAATCTCACGCCAGGGGGATAAAGAAAAGTGGGGATATGGAATTCAAGTCGGGGACTATCAGCCGCGTGAAGAATTGGTTTTCTTCGTGTATTTTAAATATGGCGTAGTTACAAAAACTGCTGGGGACAGGGACAAATTAAAGACCTTTTCCTGGTATAATTAAAGAAAGGAAAAACTCATGGATATCTTAAACATAAGCGATAAGGACGAAACTAAAATCGAGAGTTTTCCCTATAAGGGCAAACCATTGAAGGTGAATAAGGTGGGGGTCAGATGGCTGAGCCAGGCCGGGCCTGAAGATTCCCCTGAATACGGCCTCAGATTCTTTACCGTAGGCCCGGGTGGTGAAATCCCGATCCATAATCATTTCTATGTCCAGACCATGTATATCATCAGTGGGCATATGACTGTTTATTCCTATGATGTTAAAACGGATGAGCAAACTGCGGAGCAGTCGGTCGGTCCCAATGATGCTATCTTTATCCCCAGCATGGAACCCCACAGCATGAAGAACGCAAGTGAGACCGAAGGGGCAACCTTCCTCTGTTGTATTGCCAATGTCTATGAAGATGAATAATCCCGCAGGTGATGAAATGATATGCAGATGCGGCAATCAGCCCGCACTCTTAAGAAAATGATCGGGGGTGTTCGTAGTCTGCAGGTCCTGCGGATTGGAACGACCTCTCAAAATTGAGGATATCAATGAGGAGGTAGAGAGGCTGCTGGCCCAAATACGCTGCGACCGTCTCTAATTCCCTCAATCAAAAATGGTTGCAATAACATGTTTTTCTTTGCGCCTTTGCGGCTTTGCGTGAGACTTTTTCTTTTCCGGTTTATCCGGGTTAAGATATATGCAATATTTCAGAAAGAGGTGGAAAAGCGAGGGAGGGTACCGTGAATTTCTTGTCATAGCCGTACCCCTTATCCTAAGCACAGGGGCATGGGCTGTTCAGCACTTCGTGGACAGAATGTTTCTGTCCTGGTACTCGGCCGAGGCCATAGCCGCTTCTCTACCGGCAGGCATCCTCAACTTCTGTATTATGAGCCTGTTCATCGGCACGGCGAGCTATGTGAGCACCTTTGTGGCCCAATACTACGGGGCAGGGCGTTTCAACAGGATCGGGCCTGCAGTCTGGCAAGGGGTTTACGTGTCTATCTTGGGCGGTATTGTCCTGATCTGCCTGATCCCCTTTGCATGGCCCATATTCAGTCTAATTGCCCATGATCCGCTGACCCAGCGTTATGAAGTCGAATATTTCCGGATCCTATGCCTTGGCGCAGGGCCCGCTATTGCGGCAACGGCCCTCTCCGGTTTCTTCTCAGGGAGGGGGCGAACATGGCCGGTAATGTGGGTAAATGCCCTTGCCACTGCCGCAAACCTGATCTTGGACTATGCCCTGATATTCGGGAACTGGGGTTTTCCTGAAATGGGGATCAAAGGCGCTGGAATAGCGACCGTGTTTTCAGGCATTTTCTCGTTTCTCGCGTTCCTTGCCCTTATCTGCACCGCAGACCATAACCGGACATATCAAACCATTAAGGGATGGAAGCCGGAAAAAGAGATGCTTTTGAGGCTGCTTCGCTTTGGTTTTCCTTCAGGTGTGCAGTTCTTTTTGGATATGTTCGGCATTACCATGTTCATCCTTCTGGTCGGCCGTCTCGGAACCGTAAGTCTTGCAGCCACCAACATAGCATTGAATATCAGCACATTAGCCTTTATGCCCATGATAGGTTCGGGCATAGCCATATCCGTCCTCGTGGGTCAGCATCTCGGGAGGAACCGCCCCGATCTGGCACAGATGAGCGTATACTCGGGATTCCATATGGCCTTTACCTATATGACAATTATTGCCGCAGCCTATGTGCTCATCCCTGACATCTTTGTCCTGCCGTTTGCGGCTAAGGCCAACCCCGAGCGTTTTGCTGAAATCTACAGGATTGCTGTCATCCTCCTCAGATTTGTTGCGCTTTACTCCGTCTTCGACACCATGAACCTCATATTTTCCTCTGCAATAAAGGGCGCCGGGGACACGCGCTATGTCATGTTCATGGTCGTGATTGCGTCTACCCTCATCCTTGTTATCCCCACCTACCTCGCCGTGGTTGTATTAGGATATGGGCTCATGGTTCCCTGGATCACTTTTTCAGCCTATGTCATTGTCCTCAGTTTTATGTTCTTTTTTCGCTTCCTTGGCGGTAAGTGGAAGTCCATGCGGGTTATTGAGATGCCGGGAAGCGCAGAGCCCATGGTACATAGAGCATAGAGCAGAGTGTAACTCTTAACGGCATGCGCCACCCCGCCAAGCGCCACATGTCGTTTGCCTAAACGGTTGATTTGAAATCAAGTACCCGCCGAAGTCTGAATATTTTGAGATGCCGCTCCGTTTCACACTACTGGCCCACAGCCCGCTATCTCAGCGAAATCATATGGCTGTCAATTCGACCAAAAAGATCCTGAAGCACCTAAGTCTATGCGTCTCTCTCGTGAGTATTTTACAATAATCCAACATTATTTAGCCTGTACGAACAGGTATCTTCTTTATCCGTTCGCGGGCTGCAGCCGACTTTGGCAGCTTCACGGTCAGGACCCCACCCTTAAAAGAGGCATCCACGCGATCGGAATCCACCTCGCAGGGTAGGTAAAAGCTTCTTTGAAAAGAGCCATAGGAGCGCTCTAACGTATAATAGCCTCTTTCCATTTTCTCTTCCTGCTCCTTTTTTTCTCCGCGAATGGTAATCCTGTCGTCGGTTACTGAAACATCGATCTTGTCCTTGTCCACTCCCGGCAATTCCGCCGTTATTCGAATCTCTTCATCGGTCTCGCTCATGTTCACACGCGGCCAGTCTGTGCCTAAAATGCCTGTTGCCAATCCCCAAGGATTTCTCCTCTCGGCCATAGGCCATCTGAAATCTCTAAAAAAGTCATAAAAGAGGCGATCCGTGGACTTGCGAAGCTCCAGGAAAGGCCGCTCCCAGGCATCTATCTGAAATTCTGGGTACTTGTCAACGCGCACAGGCAACTCACTTCTCTTGCTTCTTTTAGGAAGTAAATCCTTGACCCTCTCCGAGAGTCCTTTAACCTCCTGAGTAAGCTCTTCGGCGGACCCACGCATCTCCTCTCCGGTGCCCTTGATTTTGTCCCTGACCTTTTTCGTGAGTTCCGCCACTTCCTGTCTGAGATTATCAATGGCCTCTTTTATCTCCCTGCTTGCCTCATCAAGCTTCTGTTTTGCTTTTTCGGATACAGTCATGATGTCATCCTCCTTTCCCATGGAATTTTCTCAAACAAAGTTCTTCTTTGGGTGACAGGTTGAGCCTCAGAGCGGCTTCCTGAACAAGCAGATTGATTGCTATCTCCTCATCCTCAAGCCGCTCCGAGGTGGAATTGATGGTTTGAATGGTTGCCACAACGATTCACATATAAATTCTTTGGTTCAAGCCGCTTCTTTATCAGCTTTTAACGGCTATTTTGCGAGGCGTTGCAGCCTCAACCTTGGGAAGCCTCAACCGAAGGACTCCGTCCCTTAGCTCAGCATCTATCTTACTCTGGTCAATGACCTGTGAGAGCGTGAACTGCCTGTAGTATTTTCCCGTGCGGTACTCCCTGATGACATCCACCTCATCAGCCCCTTCGGGTGATTTCACATCACTCGCAAGGGTTAGAACATCCTCACGAAGATCAATATTCAGGTCTCCCG
>JAOZQV010000146.1 GCA_029932035.1 Deltaproteobacteria bacterium
GTATTATGAAAATGATAAAGGAAAACATGGATCCCAATGGCATTATGAATCCCGGAAACTGGGAGGTTGATTAGATATGGAATACGCAGATATTGTTCACAGATGCTTCAGGTGCGGTTACTGCAAGTTCACGAGTGATTACACAGATTTCAATTGTCCGACCTATCGGAAATTCGCGTTTGAAACCTATTCCCCCGGCGGGAGGATGTGGCTCATCAGGGCCTGGCTCAATGATGAGATAAAGAACAGTAAACGCTTTCAGGAAATCCTCTTCTCATGCGCCACGTGCGCCAACTGCGTTGAGCACTGTGTATTCACATTCAGTGAGGACCTTGTTAACATCTTTATCTCGGCAAGGGAGGAAATGGTCAATAAAGGAATCATACCGCCACCAGTGAGAGACTATCTCAAAAACATCAAAATCAATGGAAACCCTTATAAGGAACCTGCCGCTGATAGGGGAAAATGGGCAGAGGGGATCCCTCTTGAAACCTATGGGGGCCAGGAGTATCTCTTTTACGTAGGTTGTGTGGGTTCATACGATGAAAAGGCCAAAAAGATCGCCAGGTCAGTGGGCAATCTTCTCTTGAAAGCCGGAGTTTCTATTGGGATCCTTGGGGATAAGGAGAATTGCGATGGAAACGAGGTCCGCGCCCTCGGAGAGGCAGGGCTTTTCCAGTTTCTGGCCGAACAGAATATCGCTTCATTCAGGGACCTCGGTGTTAAAAAAATCATCACCCTTGATCCCCATGCCTTCAATGTCTTTAAAAATGACTATCCCGGTCTTGGTGGTAAATTCGAGGTCTATCATTATACACAGGTCTTAGCGCCGTTGATGAAGGCAGGCAGGATCTCTTTGAAAGAATGTAACGCCAAAATTACCTACCACGACCCCTGTTACTTGGGGAGACACAACGGCGAATATGGTGCCCCGCGAGAAATCCTCAAGGCTGTCCCGGGCCTTGAACTGGTCGAGATGGAGAGGAGCAAGGGGAACGCCTTTTGCTGCGGGGGCGGGGGTGGGAATTTCTTTACAGACATCTTAGGAGGGGGAGAGGATAGTCCTGCCAGGATCAGGGTTAAAGAAGCCTTGGATACCGGCGCCGAGATCATCGCGGTTGCATGTCCCCAATGTGCCAAGATGTTAGATGATGCGGTTAAAGCTGAAGAGTTGGATGACAGGTTGACTGTCATGGATATTGCCGAAATTCTGACGACTTGTCTTGGTTAAACCGAATTTTTATGACCTGTGCGGTTAAGTTTAAGCTATATAGATTCAGAAAAACCTGTATTCACCGTAGAGACGCGAAGGACGCAGAGATAAATGATTTTCTCTTTGCCGTTGAGAGGACGGCAAAGAGAAACCACTCAATTTAGTTAGTCGTATCAATATGGCCTTTCAATTTACCTTATTTGCGTACGCAATGTAAATGTTGATAAATAGGGTAATATTCAGTTGTGTTAATTTATAGATGGCTATCTCCTTTTTGTTTTTCGGCCTCTCAACGAAAAACAAAAAAGGAAGTAAACTCTGCGAACTTTGCGCCTTGCGGTGAAATAGCTAACTGCACAGGGCGAAATTTTTAAGGATGGCAGGAAAAATGGAAAACGATATCAAGTGGGTAAAGACACACTGCGCACGGATGGACCATGGTGGTTGCGCACTTATGGTGGGCGTAAGAGATGATACGATTGTCCGGGTGAAGGGGGATCCGGATGGTTTCTTGAACAAGGGCTATATCTGCCCTAAGGGTCTGGCATCGCCTGACCGCCTCACACATCCTGACAGGCTTAAACATCCATTAAGACGGGTCGGGGACCGGGGAGAGGGCCGGTGGGAGAGGATCTCGTGGGATGAGGCCATAGTGGCAATCAGTGAGAATTTTCAGGGTATTAAGGAACGCTATGGGGCTAAGGGAGTCGCCTTCTGCCAAGGGATGCCAAAGGGGATAGAACATTTTGTGCTGATCCGGTTGGCCAATATGTTTGGCTCTCCCAATGTGGTGTCTGTTCAGGACGTATGCCATGCGCCCAGGGAGGTTACCGGGCTGCATACCTGCGGGTTCTATCCTGTGGCTGATTTTCACCACCGGAGCAGGCTCGTGATGGTGTGGGGGAGCAACCCGACCAGCACCAATGAGGAGGGCGAAATATCCAGTCTCCTCTTAGAGCAAATAAAAAATGGAACAGAGTTGATTGTGGTCGATCCGAGACAAACAGACTTGGCTAAAAAGGCGAAAATATGGCTCCAATTAAGACCCGGCACCGATAATGCGTTAGCCCTGGCGTTTTTAAACGTTATTATAGAAGAGCAGCTTTTTGATAAGGATTTTGTTGAAAACTGGACCCATGGGTTTGAAGAATTGACTCAGCATGTCAGGGATTATGCACCCGAGAAGATGTCAGAGATCACGTGGGTTGAGCCGGACCTCATCCGGGAGGCCGCACGATTGTACGCCCGGTCCGGGCCGGCAGCAATTCAGTGGGGGAATGCAATAGAACAACACATTAGCGCCTTTGATACAGCAAGGGCCCTTACCTCTCTCATGGCCATATGCGGGAATTTAGATGTCCCTGGAGGCAATGTCCAGGCAAACGAACCCAAGATCCTTCCTTTGGGAAAGTTTGTCAGGGCCGATCTCTTGCCTACAAAATGGAAAGAGATGATCCATACCTTTCATCACACCATCCCCAAACTCATGACCGTTCCCCCCGCCTTTTTGAGAGAGGCGATCATTGAAGAGACTCCTTATCCGGTCAAAGGGGTCTATGTGCAGTGCTCCAACCCCCTCCTTGCCTACGCAGACAGTCGTATGACCTTTAACGCCATAAATAAACTCGATTTTCTCGTTGTCGCTGATATATTTATGACCCCCACGGCCTCGCTCGCGGATATGGTTCTTCCCGTTGCCACCCAGTTTGAGTTCAACGACATAGGTCATTACGGGCTCGGTCATGGGTATATCTTAGCCCGGCCCAAGATAGTCGATCCGCCGGAGGAGTGCTGGTCCGATATCCGCATACTCAATGCATTAGGCCGTGCCATGACCCCGGGGGAATATTGGTTTGATGATCCTGACGACCTTTTAGAGGCGTTACTCAAGCCGAGCGGCCTCAGCTACAGCCAGTTTGCCGAACAGGGGTATCTGAAAGGGGAAGACAAATTCAGGAAATACGAATCACGCGGCTTCAGAACGCCTACGGGCAAGGTAGAACTCTATCTCAGTACCAAAGAAAAATTCAACCTTCGGCCATTACCGGAATTTACCGGACCGCCGGAGGAGGATCCTGCGTTCCCCTTAATATTGACAAGTTCGAAGAACCCTTATTATATGCATTCATCATACAGGTGGATTGAAAAACTGAGAAAAAAAAGCCCCGAGCCTGTTGTTGAAATTCATCCGGAAACAGCCTCAAAGCTGAATATTAATGAAGGGGACCAGGCGCTAATTGCGACAAAGCAGGGCGAGATTACCCAGACAGCGCATCTGACCGAAGGCGTACACCCTGCTGTCGTCAATGCCTCATACGGATGGTGGTTCCCGGAAGAGGACATAACCTCTCAAAATAATTGGATAAAATCCAATCTAAACATCCTTACATCCGTGGATAAAGTGGGGAAGGAATTCGGCACGCCTAATCTCAAGGGGATATGCTGCAGTGTAAGGAGGAAAGAATAATTTCCTTACGCCTTTTTTAGAATTGACACCTCAACTTTTCCTTCAAGCGCCTTTTTAAAATTGAGAGCGTCCTGCTCATCTCCCACGATCGCCCCATAATGCATGGGGATGGCGACTTTGGGATTGATTGCAAGGGCGGCCTTTACTGCCTGGTCCGCCGTCATAACATACGTCCCGGATACGGGAAGAAGGGCGATATCCACTTCAAAATCCTTCATTTCAGGGATGAAATCGGCATCTCCCGCATGGTAGACCTTGAGCCCCTCGGTCTCCACGATAAACCCTAACCAGCCATTCTTTTTCGGATGAAAGTCGGTATCAGTGTTGTAGGAAGGAACAGCTTTGATCTTCACGTTCCCCAGGTCAAGGGTCTCTCCGGGTTTCACAACCCGCACATCACCCGTTAGCTTTTTTGCAGAATCCTTCTCTGTGACAATGACTGTTTCAGGACCCTGGATCTTGGCAATATCTTCGGGTGAGCAATGATCAAAATGCTCATGGGTAATCAGGATCAGATCGGCCACTGGTCCTCCCTCAATCTGGTATGGGTCAACGTAGATAGTCTTTTCGGCATCAATACGAAACCCGTCATGGCCAAGCCACGCAATTTTGTCAGCAAACGCTTTTATCATCTCAACACCCTCCTTTAGTCGTCAATAGTCAATTCCGGCTTCGCCGGGTTAGGTTCCAAGATTATCTTATGATCCAGAAGGGAGAAGCGTTTGACCTTTGCGCGAATGATCTTTTCCTCGCCAAATACATCGACCATCTTCACCCCGTCATCGGTGTTCTCTAAGAGATCCACTCCCTCAAAAACAAGCTCTTCCTTCCCGTCTTTCAAGATATACGCGGTTGATTCACACATTTTTAATCATCTCCTTGACTATTTTTATTACCTGGTTTACCAGATGAGGCAAAGGCTCATCTGAAACGCCAACGACCTTGATTTTCTCCTGTGTTAGAGGAATCAGGATCTTTTTAGCCGTGCTTGAACTCACTGCCGCGGCCATTTCAGGGGTTACCTCACCCATCATTGCGTTGGCCATTAAAATACCGAGGGGTCCGATGATCAGATCCGCCACTCGGCTGGTACAAACGATGGCATTTTCCCCTGTACCACCCCTGTTGGCCCCCGCCTTCATCATCCTCGATGTTGCAATAGAATTGGTGCCAAGGGCTAAGATTTCCAGGTCAGCGCCTATTGAATGTCTCAATCCCTTGATAATAGTTGCTCCGATACCCCCGCCCTGTCCATCCATAACCATCAGTTTCATGATATTAACCTAATCCGGATAAACCGGGGAAAAAAGGTCTCACGCAAAGGCGCAAAGCCGCAAAGGTCTAAAATATATTATCCTGCTCTCAATGGCTATACACTCTAAGAAAAGGATTTTGGGGTTGCCAAGGCCGAAAGGCCTTTGAAATAAAGGTTTTCCCTACAAAACTACCCCAAAAACATTATCTTAAACAGTATATATGACAAATCTTTCGCAAATATGATATGATCTGAATAAATAGGTGCTAAGTCAGGAACGCCAAAGGCGTCCAAAAAAGAGATTGCATCCTTGGCTAAAAAAGCATATTTTCATAAAAGGAAGAATTGTCAAATAATTTAGTGATTAAGAGGTTAACACAAAATCATGCAAAGCTGCAACGCCCGCAGAAAAAAAGATGGTCTAAAAACCTGGCGGCTTTGTGTGAAACTTGAATTTTAACTCCAGTTTATCCGCTCAGACAATTAACAATTGAGTTTGGTGCGAAAAACACGAGACATGTCTACAATGCTGTAAAATCCAATTTTAACAATGTGTTACCGCTAATAAATAACGATGCGACTTTTGGATCCTGCAGAGGCTATGGGTTTCATGTAAATATTTTTTCATTGTTTTTCTTTGCGAGCTTTGCGTCTTTGCGTGAGATCTTTTCTGTTCCGGGTTAGGGGTTTTAAGTGGTATTCCAAACAATTCTTTTTGCAATAGCGGCTTATATCATCGGCTCAATCCCGTTTGGGAAAATAATAGCGAGATATGCGGCGCGGATTGATATCACCAAGCAGGGCAGCGGAAATATTGGGGCCACCAACGTGGCTCGGAAACTCGGTATCAAATGGGGGATAATTACCCTCATTCTTGATCTACTCAAGGGTTTTGTCCCTGTGCTCCTATTCTCTCTGTTTTTTTATCAAGCAGGGCCAGCCCATGAAATAGCGTTGGCTGGCATCGGTATATGCGCTCTATTAGGCCATGTGTTCCCTATTTTTCTTGGATTTCGCGGGGGAAAAGGGGTTGCAACTGCATTGGGTGTCTACCTCGCGCTTTCACCATTATCGTGTCTTTGCAGCCTCGTTCTGTTTATCATAATTGTAGCCATATGGAATTACATTTCTCTCGGTTCAATCCTCTCAGCGGCTGCCATGCCCCTTTTCCTTGTGCTGTTCGGCAAGCCGCAACCCCTCATAATCGGCTCATTGATCATGGCGCTCCTTATCTGCTACAAACACAAGGTGAACATCCAGGATCTGATCAGGGGCGAGGAGCGCAGATGGAAAGACCGCAAAGGGAAAGATAGAAGCAATCAACCGAACAGTTCAAGTAGCCTGTCCAACTCATCGTTGGAATAAAAATGGACTACGACGGTACCCTTTTTCCCCCGCTTTTTGATCTCTACCTTAGTTCCAAGAGATCGCTTCAGGTTATCTTCTAACGATCGAAGATAAGGATCCTTGGCAGATCCCTTCTCCCTTGTATTTGTGGGGCCCTTTCCCCGCTTCGCCAATGCCTCGGACTGCCTGACAGAAAGCTCTCTTTTAATGATGGCATTTCTCAGCGACCACTGTTCTTCACTGTTCTTGACCCCGGCCAACACCCGGGCATGGCCCATACTTAGGCGACCATCAATCACATCCTGCTGAATTTGTACCGGGAGCTTCAGGAGCCTCAAAAAATTGGTTATGGAAGAACGGTCCTTACCCAATCGTTTGGCCAAGACATCCTGTGTAACTCCAGTTTCTTCTAAGAGTTTTCCATAGGCAACAGCCTCTTCGATGGGATTGAGGTCCTTTCTGTGAATATTTTCAATAAGGGCCAGTTCTAAGGATTCAGAGGGAGTTGCTTCCCTCACAACAACAGGAACGCGCCTGAGGCCTGCCCTTTGTGCTGCCCGCCACCTCCGCTCGCCCGCAATAAGCTGATATCCTGTCTCTGTCTTTCTGACCAGTAGTGGCGTAATAATCCCTTTTTCGCTGACTGAGGCAACCATTTCTTTCAGTTCATGGGGCGAGAACGTCTGTCTTGGTTGATAGGGATTGGGTTCAATTACCTCCACCGGGCATTGAAAGAACTGCTGATCATCAAATTCATCGGCATCAGGAATCAGCGCCGACAACCCCTTTCCAAGGGCCTTTCGTTTTGCCATGGTGGCCTATTCCCTCCCGATCAGTTCCCTCGCAAGGGCCAGATAGCTCTGCGCCCCTTTGGAAGCGATATCATAAAGTATAATCGGCTTACCATAACTCGGGGCCTCGCTTAAACGGACATTACGTGGAATAACAGTCTTGAAAACCCGTTCCTTAAAAAGTGCCCTGGCCTCATCCTCAACCTGGTGTGACAGATTATTGCGGCTATCATACATGGTTAACAGGATACGGGCAGACCTGAGAACTGGATTAAGGCCCCGTTTCACTGCCTTTGCAGTAGTCAATAGCTGGGACAGCCCCTCTAAGGCGTAATACTCGCATTGGAGCGGAACGAGAACAGACTCTGCTGCGGTAAGGGCATTTATAGTCAAAAAGCCTAAAGATGGGGGGCAGTCCAAAAAGATGTAGTCATATCTTTGTCTGAGAGCCGCTATCGCGTTGCGGAGACGGAACTCCTTTGACTTCTTGGAGGCCATCTCTACCTCTGCGCCAATCAGGTTTCCCGTGGCGCCGATCAGGTGGAGTCGTGGCAGGGGGGTTTCGGTGATCGCCTCTTCAGGAGGCAACTCTGCGAACAAGATGTCATAGAGGCCCTGCTCCAGCGATGCCGGATCTACACCCAGACCGGTGGTGGCATTTCCCTGCGGGTCGCAGTCGATAAGGAGGCAATCCCTTTCTCCTGCAGCAATGGAAGCAGCGAGGTTTATGGTCGTTGTGGTTTTTCCCACACCGCCTTTCTGGTTGGAGATAGAAATTACGTGTCCCATACGATATATCCTGTGCGGAACGATAATGCGCGCCGCGGAATAGGATTGATAACACAATCACTTGATATTGAAAAGACAAAAGAGTGTTTCACGTGAAACATTTCAAATGATGTAAGCACAATTGTAATCCAAATTCAAATTGAATGGGACGCAGATCAGCGCAGATGGCCGCAGATTGGAACAATGTTTCACGTGAAACATTATGGTTTTTGACAGTGCTGCCAAGTTTCCCCCCTCCTTAATCATCGTTCAATGTCCGTGGTTCATTGTTTTAGAACTGCGGGACATTTGACAGTTCCAGGTCAAAAAGTATAAAGAATGATTTAGACATTCACAGGTTCCCCTCGCCATGGGCGGGGGATCTTCAACAGGACCCGGCGGTTAGATTTCACCAAAAGCCTAAGCCGTTAATCCAGAGCTCCGTTGAAAGCGATGGTTGAAGGCCGATTTTGCAGGGATAACATTAGATTGTCTCATAAAAAGTTCGATTTTCAGTTTTGGAGATAACATGCTGATATTACAACCTTTCAATTGTAGTTTCTGTGAATTTTGCGCCTTTTTGCGGCTTTATCAACATTGGAGATAAGGATTAAACAATGAGTTACTCCTTTTTTGCAG
>JAOZQV010000147.1 GCA_029932035.1 Deltaproteobacteria bacterium
CATGGGAAAGAGGGTTTGTCAAAATTTAAGTATGGACCTTTTGATATCCTCTTTACGGATTTAATAATGCCCAAGATAGATGGGATTGCGCTCATCAAAATTGCCCGCCAAAAATCCTCTGATTCCCCTTGCCTGATTATCGCTATATCAGGATCCCTTATAGAGCAAATGGAAGATATTGCTGATATCGGAGCCGATTATTATGTTGCGAAAAAGCCTCTGGAACAGATGACAGACGAGATCAATGCTCTCATGGACCGGATTGACAAGGAGGGCATCTCACATACCGAAGGCAAGAATTCTATTGAGCCAGGCGCCCCTTATCCGAGACAAGTTACAGGCGAATTGGTAGAAATGCTTAATTTTCAAAAGGCCATCATCGAAAGCGCCGGATTCGGCATTGTGGTAGTCGATAAGGACGCAAGGATCATAAATGCCACTTCGCAGGCACTTGAGATATCAAAGAAATCTCTTAAAGAGATATTGAATGAACCCGTTACATCTTTGTTCCCCAAACAGGGGAGATCTCCACTGATCGACGCCTTAAAAGGCGTTGCCCGGAATCCGGGGCTGAGAAAAATCAGCTTTATCATGACTGTCAAGTCTCAAGAAATACGATTAGCGGTGTCGCTTCTAAGAATTAAGGGAGATGTCGTCGGCTGGGTCATCGCTATGGAGGAGATAGATCAATGAACAGAACGAGCATAAAAAACAAGCTAATTTTAAGTTTTTTAGTATTGATTTTAATTGTTGTAGTGGTTGTGGGAATAGCCAACCAGATAACAAATGATTTCATTACTGCTCATGCAATTTCTGCTGCATTGGCCCTGGCTGCTGGAATTATTTTTGGCGGCATCTTTTCCAGATCCATTGTTAGAAGGTTAAACAGCTTGAGTAGTGCTGCAAAGGAGATCAGTCGTGGTAATCTTTCAAGGGAGATACCTCTTTTATCTCAGGACGAAATCCGTGACCTCGAAGAGGCCTTTGCCATGATGGTAAATGATCTGCGGGATATGATTTCGGAGATAAAGAGGGGCTCTTCACGGATAGAAGAGACCGGCGGAGACCTCAGCGGTCTAATAGACAAGGTCCTGGCCAACAGCCAGGAAATTGATGAATCCGCTCTGGCAATCGCCAAGGGTTCGGAAGAACAGACCTTTATTGTCCAGAAGACATCCCTTGTTATAAATAAGAGCCTGGAGGAGATGGATGAGGCAGCGAGGCAGTCAGCCCAAACGGTTTCTAAGGCTAATAATGCGTTGGTCAAGACCGAAACAGGCGGGGCCAATGCCCGCGAGACCTTGAGCTACCTGGAAGACGTCCTCAAACAGATGGTCGAGAACGCAGAACCGATATACCGGTTGTCAAACAAAGTGGAAAAAATAAAAATGGTGATGAGTGTCATGGAGGAACTCTCTCAGAAGACGGACCTCCTTTCTCTCAACGCCTCCATTGAGGCCACGAGGGCTGGAGAAATGGGGAAGGGATTTGCCCTTGTGGCCAACGAAATAAGGAACATGGCAGAGAACTCTAAGCAGTCTTCACAGGAGATAAGGCGTATCGTGGATGATATCTTTGAAGACAATAAGGCTGTTCTAATGTCTCTGAGAAAGAGTGAGGACCATGTTGCCAAAGGGCGTGAAATCATTCACGGCATCGTGGACACATTTGGTGAAATGCTTTCAGGGGTTAAGGATATCTCCACTGAGGTAAAAAAGGTGGGAGATGTGACGAGGAAGCAGGCAAAAGAGATGAGGGGTCTGCTTAGCCAATTCCAGGAGCTTTCGCGGCTCGCCCAGGAAAACTTTGTGTCGACACAGAGGACTACCATTGGAACGAAGAATCAAAAAGAGGAGATAAGGGAGATCGTTGCCGCCATGAAGTCCTTGAATGTGCTGTCAGAGAAAATGATGGAGACCCAGCGGCGATTCAGACTTCGTCGGGATTAAGATATGGAATGTTTTATCTTTGAGGCCGCAGAGAAATGCTTTGGAATGGAGGCGCATTATATCTACAGTATCGCGGACGATATTCAAATCACCCCTGTCCCCCTTGCCCCCCCATGTTACAGAGGATTGATCTATTTCAGGGGCGATCTGTTTGATGTCATCGATATGGGGAGTCTCATGGGAAAAGAAAGGTCCCTGCCCAACGGAAATCCTTATGTAATTCTCCTGAAATGGGGCCAGAGGAAACTGAGTTTGATTTCAGATAAAATCATCGGGATAACATGGATTGAGAACAATAATGGAAGCCAAACAGTCTTTACCAAGGAAGGGCGCACCGTAGAGCTGATTACGCCCGAAGAAATCTGGAAGATCCTGTCGGAACTGCCCTATGGACCTTGAAAAGTACAAAAAAATCTTCGTACAGGAAGCAAATAAATATCTTGATGAATTAGACATTGTTCTGATAAGGGCAGAAAAAGATCTCCCAAATCAGCAATTGTGGAGTGAAATCCATGGCAAAATCCACTCCATAAAGGGAATGTCTAAGGCTCTCAGCATGGAAAAAATCGCCGGGCTGTGCCATTCGATGGAGGAGTGGTGTAAGCAGTTCCAAGGGGGTGATATAAGGCCCTCGGGCGATGCAGTGCAATTGCTTATTGACGGGACCGATCTACTTAAGGGATTGGTGGCGGGAAAGGATGATGCCAGTTTTCCTGAAAATTTGAAAGAATGGGACAGGATCACCGCCAGTTTGACTAATAGCCCGGATGAACTGCTAAAGCACGTCACGCCTGAAGTGCGTCTCGTTTCCTCTCCTTCAAAGATAGATCGTATCCGGGTAGATTATTCGTTGATCGAAGAGCTTCTTGCCCGCTCTCAGGAAATCATGCTGTTAGAAAAGAGGCTTCCCATCCTATCTCAAGATCAGATATCAACAGGCTTGAGGGGCTGGATTGACCATTATATGTCCATGTTGAGAGGCCTTCATTTTCAGTTGGCCCGACTGAGGCTGATACCTGTAAATGATTTTGTTCAGCTGTTTAAAAAGACCATACGAGATCTGGCCAAAAAGTATGATAGGGATGTGGGGCTTGAAGTTATTGGAGGCGAGCTTCAGGTGGATATCGGCCTTATGGATCGCCTGAGAGAGCCTTTTATGCACCTCTTGAGAAATTCTATTGCACATGGGATTGAACCCTCGGATGAACGGGTCAAGAGGGGTAAGAATCAGGAGGGTAAAATCGTCCTGGAAGCGGAGAAGAGAGGTGATAGCGTTGTCCTGAAGGTGAGTGACGATGGCCGTGGTATTGATAGGACTGCCATTACAAAATACCTGAAGAATAAGAGATCCATGTCAGATGAAGAGATATTCCGGATGCGCGATGATGAGTTCTTTAACGCCATACTTAATGTTGATTTTTCCTCTGCCCATGGAACTACTCAACTTGCAGGAAGAGGTATAGGGATGGATGTTATTTCCCGGGCCATAGGATACCTGGGCGGTTCCATGACAATCCACTCGGAGCCCTCAAAAGGGACGCAATTTATCATCAGGCTCCCCCTGTCTCTTTCCATTGTCTACGCCATCGTATTCAGATTAGGGGAATATACCCTTTCTATCCCCACATCGAATGTGGCATCGATTGAAAGGACAGAGACAACATCGTTAGAACAAAACGGGGCTTCTTATGACCTGGAGGACAGACTCGGGATAGATACCCACACGAGAAGGCCCACGCATATCTTAAAGCTCAGGCAGCCCCCCGGTATCAACGGTGCAACTGATAGGGGAACCCCTGTACGGGTTGCTGTTGACACCATCATCGGCAACATGCCCCTGATGGTTATGCCCTTAGGAGAACTCTTAGTCATGGCCGGGTCTTTTGCCGGTGTCGGAATCATGGAAAATGGCGATATATCGATCCTTCTGGATATGGAGAAGCTTTAGTCCACAGATTTCGCAGATTACACGGATTGCAGACCTCGTTAAAGGGTTGAGTCCCTCCCAAGGCGGAATTGAGACCATCACTACTCCCGTGCTCGAAGTAGATATGGAAAAATCTTACAAAGGATCATTATCCTCTTTGGTGCATTTTACCTTTTAGGAGGTGGTGGGCAACCTTCATAATAGAAAAAAATGACAGAACCTACCCTGCGGGATCCTTTGCTGCAAGAACACCACAACAATGTTCGGGTATAACAGCAAGAATAGCGAATGATGCCAAAGGACCATGAAGGTGGAAAAGAAGGTAAGAGACGACAGGAGAGGGATGTGGTAAGAAAGGTTTTACATAAAGATTAAGGAGGCAAGCATGGATGAAAAGCGAGTCAGCGAGAGCGCGGTCGCCACTTCACAAGTGATGATGCCTCAGGATGCCAACCCTTCAGGCAATGTTCACGGTGGTGTGATCATGAAACTTATTGACACTGCAGGAGGCGTGGTTGCTACACGCCATACCCGGTGCAATGCCGTGACGGCCTCAATTGACAGACTCGATTTCCACCATCCAGCATACGTGGGAAATCTCCTCACGCTCAAAGCGAGTATTAATTTGGTAGGGAGGACTTCCATGGAAATCGGCGTGAGAGCTGAGACCGAAGACCTTCTCACAGGACAAATCCGCCACACTGGCTCAGCATACCTGACCTTTGTGGCCCTTGGTTCCGATGGCAGGCCAATCGAAGTCCCTGGGCTGATCCTGGAAACCGAAGAGGAGATAAGGCGTAACCGTGAGGCCTGTGACAGGCGGGATCTAAGGCTTGCAGAAAAGAAACAAGAAAAAGCACACCAGAGCAAAATATTTGACAGGATAACAGGATAGACTCGATATTAATCCAGTCAATCCTGTTATCCTGTCTAAGATAAAGGATTTAAGGCCATGATTATTCAAATATACGAAATCCAGACGCCCCAGGAGGCGGAGAAGTGCATTGAACTGGGTGTAGATCATATAGGAAGTGTTGTTCTGCGCTTCGATGAGTGGCGTGTCCCCCTGTTGAAGGAGACTGTCGGGTTAACCGAAGGGACAGACGTCAAGAGCAGTCTGATCCCCCTCTTTCATTACAGTGAACTGATTTACCGGACTCTTGATTATTACCGGCCGAATTACATCCACTTCTGCGACAGCCTTACAGACCAGAATGGCCGGCTAACAGATTTGGAGAAATTCATTAAATTGCAAACAGTGCTGAAGGAAAAATTTCCCGAGGTGGGCATTATCCGGTCCATTCCTATACCAAAAAAAGGGGTGGCGCCTGATTTACCCTTCCTTGAGATAGCCAAAGCCCTTCAGACCTCAAGTGACATTTTCCTGACAGACACCTGGTTGGGCAAAGAGCCCGTGGAGGGATACATCGGCATCACCGGTGAAACGGCTGACTGGGAGATGGCGCAGTCGTTAGTGCGTCAAAGCAGAATCCCGGTCATCCTGGCCGGGGGGCTTTCTCCTGACAATGTCTATGATTCCATAATGGAGGTCCTTCCTTCGGGCGCCGATAGCTGCACCCAGACCAACATGGTGGTCGACGAAGGGGACCCGATCCGGTTTCAAAAGGACTTCCACAAGGTCGAAAAGTTCGTAAAAGAGGCCCGGAGAGCGGAAGGGGAACTTTATGAGGAAAAAGAGAAACTGACAGAAAAGTTAGAGGGGCTCGAGGCAGATCTCAAGGATAGGGAAGATGCCCTTCCTGCCCATTCTGTCAGGCCTAATCAAATGATGGTGATTGAGGCCATCGAAGACGAGATCCAACTTGTTGAAAAGGATCTTGCAAGGTATAGGGCCGTCTAAGACCGATTTTGGATTTTGGATTGCGGATTTAAGAATGAAAGCAATCTCAGACATTATTCATAAGAACGTAAAAGAACTTTTTCCAGTTTTTATGTATATCCTTGTCTGTGTTTGTCTGTGCCTGCCCCGTAGCTCCGGAAGATGGTACTGGAGTGGGTCTGTGGCTGACGCAAAATGAGGCCTTGCGAAATATCTCTAAATAGTGTATTAAGGGATCTAAGATTTGTGGAGAGATGGCCGAGTCGGCTGAAGGCGCTCGCCTGCTAAGCGAGTGTAGGGCGCAAGTTCTACCGAGGGTTCGAATCCCTCTCTCTCCGCCAGTTCAATAACTTAGACCGCCTGATTGGTTTTCACATTGTAAAATCTCGCATACCACTGGCGTACCACTTTTTAAATCTTCGTCTAAAATACCAGCAGCTATTCGAACCGCATGACCCATTGAGTGAAGATAAAACTCAGTGGTAGATTGTTTTTTGTGCCCGGCTAACTCCTGGATCTGCTTTATGGAAGCCTTTCCCTAATCATTCATCAGCGATAGGACAAAATGCCGGATCGAATGGAATCCGAATGGCTTTCGATCTCTGCCCGTTCGCAAATCTTTTCCATCATGTAACGGAGTTGTTTAATCAGTTAATTAAAAAAGCTCTTGACATTATGTGGCCTACGGGCTACATTAAGTACATGAGGTACGAAATCGAAAAGACAGATGTCTTTGACAAAAGCCATATAGGAGGAGACCATGAAAATTAAAACAAGCCCTTACAACCCTTTTGATTATCTGGAGACCAAAGAAGAGATCAACGAATACCTGAACAACGCCTTCATTGATGATGACCCACAGGTTTTTCTCGTCGCTCTTGGCCATCTCGCCAAAAAGAAGGGCATGATGGAAGTCGCCAGGGAAACTGGGTTGAACCGTGAAAGCCTGTATAAGTCCTTGTCCGGTGATGGAAATCCCAAATTTTCCACTATCAGCAAGGTTACCAAGGCGCTTGGCTGCAAACTGGCTATGGCGTAAGGGAGTTTCCATGAGAGCTGTCGTTCAAAGGGTAAAAGAGTCAAAGGTAGAAGTTGGTGGGAAGAGTGTAGGGGCGATCGGTCCGGGCTTGCTGATCTTTTTGGGTGTGGGTGAGGATGATTCTGAAAAAGACTGTGATTACCTATCCAACAAGATCGTCCATCTGAGGATCTTTCCCGACAGAAAGGATCTCATGAACCTTTCTCTGATCGATATCGGGGGCTCTGCCTTAGTGGTCTCTCAGTTCACCCTGTGGGGGGACTGCCGAAAGGGACGGAGGCCTTCATTTGTCCGCGCTGCCCGGCCCGAGAAGGCAGAAGAGCTTTATGAGCGTTTTATCGGGCTTTTGAAAGAAAAGGGGATCGATGTGGCCACAGGCCGGTTCCAGGCGATGATGGATGTATCTCTTATTAACGATGGGCCTGTCACCCTGATGCTGGACAGCTCAAAGGGTTTTTAGTCGAGTTTCAGTTCCTTTTGGAGGACGGCGATCCTTTTTTTTACCTCGTCCCTCTCCTCCCGATCAGCAATACCCTCTTTCAGCCTCAACTTGAGACCGAGCAGCTCCATCGATTTCCGATGCTCCTGGCAGTTCACGTTCATTGCTACTTGTTCTCTATTTCAACATTGAAAAGCCTATAGACACACATTCAAAAATAGATCGCTGAAGGCGCACCATAACTTTAGGCACTTTTGTCTCCCCGTTTTAGCTCAGCGCCAGGAACGTATTCGGATCCAGCCTGATGCTGTTTTCCGGGATCTGGTACCTGTCGTGGTCCTTTAGGAGCTTCAAGAAGATGCCTGCCTGCTCCGGCTGCAACTGGATAATGATACTGAACAGATCATCAAATTTATCGCACGGATAAGGGATGCCCCTTTCGTTTGTTTCTGTAATATGGCGGTGGGAAAGGGCTGAGAACCATATCTCTGTCTCAAACTCCAGTGCAATCTTCTTAAGGCCTTCAAACACCTCTCTTTCGGCCTTTTCAAAATCAAGACCATCGACGATGAGGGTGTCGGGTTTGAAGTCGAGCCGTTCTGTCAGGTTTTTGAGGTTGGCCTCAAGGCGATTCAGGTCAAAGCTCTGGTTGAGGTAAGCGAGGGTCATCCTGTTCCTCTCCATAAGGACTCTGAACTCATAGTCATCTTCTATGTTCAAGGATTTTACCAGGTCATAGTAAATGACGTTGTAATAAGAGGCAACCTTCTCCGGACCCTCTTCAAGAGAAATGTGGACCAGCTTTTTCTGGCGAAAGATCTTGTCAAAGGCGATATGAATAAGGCAGGCGGTCTTGCCAACCCCGGCCCGGGCCACAAGAACACCTAAGTTTCCCGGTTCCAACCCCTGGTGAGACGATTTCTCCAAGATCCTCAGCGGACTTACCGAAATAAAATCTTTCACGATTTCTTCTCTCCTTTGGATATCTTCCTTAGGTTTGATTTTAGCTCCTCTGACAGGGATTCAGGGACTTTCGAATATTTTTGAAACTCCATGGTAAATTCCGCCCTTCCCTGGGTCAGGGACCTGAGCACGGTCGCATAGCCGAACATCTCTGCCAATGGGACTTCAGCATCGATGGTAGTAAAATTCCCGTCCTCAGTGGAACTTGTAATCAGGCCCCTGCGTTGATTTATTGAGCCCATTATATTTCCCTGAAACTCGGAGGGGCCTTCCACCGACACCTTCATGACCGGCTCAAGGATAACCGGTTTGGCTCTCATAT
>JAOZQV010000148.1 GCA_029932035.1 Deltaproteobacteria bacterium
TATATGACTGTGATGGTGAACAGCCCCCATGAGCACCTCCGGATTTCTGCCGCTGTAGAGCCAGAAAGCCGTGTCATCGCGTGTAGTATCGGCTGCCTCAAACTCCGCAGACGCCTGCTCCATGAGGCGGTCAAGGGATAGATGTCCATGATCTTCCCCTCCAACCACCACGATATTTTTGCAAAAGGCTGCCTGGTCAAGGATCTTTTCGATCTCCGGCAGAAAGACCGGATCCACTATCAACACCTTGGCACGACTGTCATTTAGCACATAAAGGAAATCCTGCGACTTCATCAGGATATTGGTCGGTATGGGCACTGCCCCGAGCTTGATAGCCCCGAAAAAAGAGAAAATCATTTCAGGGGAATCAGGGACCAGGAGCATAACCCTGTTTTCCATTTCAACACCCAGACCTTCCAGCATATTGGCAGACCTGTTCACCTTCTCAAGGACCAGGGTGTAGTTATAGGTCTGATCCTCAAAAAATATGGCAGGTCTTTCCCCGCGCCCCTCTTCCACATTGCGGTCAACAAGGTATTGAGCGGCATTGAAGCGCCTTGGCAGGTTTAATTTAAGCATATTTTCCCTATTTAGTACCTGGACGAAATAACTTCCCTATCTCATAATCTTAATCATAATCGTAATCTTACTCAAAACGATTATGATTAAGAGTACGATTAAGAGTATGAATCCAAAGTCGTGTCTGAACCACGCCAGAGCATGGTTCAGACACTATTTAGATTGTTGATTGAAACAATATTCAGTATTCAATATTCAATGTCATCACTTGCCAAAATACTCCATATCTCTTGGCAGTTCTACCCAGTTGGTGATAGGCACAATCTTATCCTTCTTGATCTCATAGATCTTGGCAGCCATGCTTGCCCTGTGATCCGTTTTGGTAAAGGTGAGGGGTGGAGCCAGACCCCCTGTCTTGAAATCCTTGAACTGCTCGAAGGCCTCGCGTATTCCCACCGGGTTGAGATTGCCCGCCTTGTCGGCCATACGCAATGCATGGCTCACAGCAAGGATATTCACCCAGCCTTCAACATACACATTGGTCCCCATTTGTTTGGGATGCCACTTCTCATGGGACTCCACAATCTTTTTCATGCCCGGGACGTCTGCCCCATAGGGTGCAATAGGATGCACACCATAAGACCCATTGGCGGCCCCTCCGCTCAAATTGATCAGGGTTTCCTCAAAGTTCCGGATGTTGGAGATGAATTTAGTTTTGATACCGAGGGCCCTTGCGTTCTTGAGGATCACTGCCCCGTTCATGGCAGTGGAGGTGATGTAGGCATAGTCAGGATTATACCGCTTCATGTTCATCAACTGAGCTGTGGCATCTTTGGTGGGCCAGTTGATAACCTGGTCCGGACCCACATCCACACCTATCTTCTTTGCATAGTCTTTACATACCGCCAGGATATCCCTGCCATACTTGTTGTCAGGATAGAGATAACATATCTTGGGATTACGTTCGGGATCGTTCCAGCTATCCTTGATCCACTTGAGGGCAATACGTCCCATTGTCCCATAGGAAGGGGACACAAAGAAACTGAAAGGGGTCTTGGCAGGGTTTTGAAACTTGGAAGTAAATGACGCCGCGATAGTGACCACCCCGTCCTTCACAATCTTCTTTATCAGCGTCATTGTTGTGCCTGTAGATTGAAGATAGAGACCAAGCACGTTTTCAGAATCCACCAGGCGATTGTAGCCGGCCACCCCCTTCGGGACCTTATAACCATCGTCAATAACAATAAGCTCCAGTTTCTTGCCATTAATTCCACCGTGCTCGTTGACCCAGCGAGCCGCATCCAACTGTCCTTTTGCCTGGTTTTTCCCCCAGTCCGATGTGGGTCCGGATAGGTCTATGAGGACCCCCCACTTGATCACATCAGCGGCGTTGGCGCTGGTAATGGTTGGTCCAATGGCGAGGGCCAAGGTGATAACCGCTATG
The DNA here is from genome assembly GCA_029932035.1 of Deltaproteobacteria bacterium. Taxonomy (GTDB): domain Bacteria; phylum Desulfobacterota; class DSM-4660; order Desulfatiglandales; family Desulfatiglandaceae; genus Desulfacyla. The sequence goes on from JAOZQV010000148.1 coordinate 1,964, forward strand.
GCAAATCCGAATGTCCATTTCTTCATGATTTCTCCTCCTTTACTGGTTAAAATTGAGACAATTTACCTGCCAAAAACATCTTTCGACAGAATCTCAGGATAAACAAAATTTTCATATCCTTCATCCTGTATCACCCTAATAAGAAAAAGGCCACAGCTTCCAGTATGCCCTGATTGTACGCCATCGCGCGGCCAAGCCGTCCGGTTCAAAGATGAGAAAAAGAACAATTACACAGCCAAAGACAATCTCCTTGATAGAGACAAACCAGGTGATATGATCTGGGAATGCCGTATTTAGATTGGTTGTTACCACCTCGAGTATCCTCTCCAAAATAAACCAGAACCCGACGCCGTAAATACCGCCGAGCACATGCCCTAATCCCCCTATAATACACATTGCAAGATAGTCGATGGATTGATGGATAGTAAAGGATTCGTGGGTGATTACCTCGAGGTACTGGGCAAGCAATGCCCCCGCAATGCCCGCAAAAAACGATGAGACGGCAAAGGACATGAGCCGATACTTGAATACGTGCACCCCAATTACTTCAGCGGCTAAGTATCGATCACGAATGGCCACGAATGCCCGACCCGACCTGGCCCGGACTATGTTCTTGATAACGATAGTCGCAGCCACCGCAAGGACAAAGGTCAAATAGTAAAGCTGTAAACGATTGTCGAAATGAAAAGGTCCGAGAGTCCCAGGTTCAACATACATGCCCTCCACACCACCGGTCAGACTATCCCAGCGCCGGATAGTAAATTCAATGATGAACTGGGCCGCAATGGTTGCAATGGCGAGGTAGAGCCCCCTCAGCCTCAGTGAAGGAATACCGAATATCATGCCTACCAGGGCTGCCATGGCGCCGGCCATTGGAAGAGCGATTATAAAGGGCGCTCCCTGTCCGATAAGTATGGAGCAGGTATAAGCGCCTACACCCACAAAGGCGGCATGCCCCAGGGAGATCTGTCCGGTGAAGCCGGTGAGAATATTCAGGCCGTGACAGGCAATGATCGCAATACCGACCTCTGTCATGATCGATATCATGTATTTAGAGCCAATGAGCGGAAAAAGGGCGCAGGCAATCAAGAAAGCGATCAGCCAGGCCTTGACAAAGCAGGTCTGAAAGATGCGCTCATCGTTGCGATAATTCTCATGGAATAATCCGGCCGGCATAGTTTGTGTCTCTTAAACCCTTTCGATTTCCTCAATTCCGAACAAGCCGTAAGGCTTGATCATTAATACGAGAACCAGGACAATAAAAGGAAAAACCTCATTAATAGCCGGGATATAAGGGTCGAGATAGCCGGCTGAAAGGAATTCCAGGACTCCCACTATCAGGCCGCCAATTATGGCGCCCAGGATACTGTCTAACCCGCCCAAAATCACGGCAGGCAACACCTTAAGCCCTATGTAACTGAGATCCACACCAACTCCGGCAATATTGCCCACGAGAATGCCACCGATAGATGAGACCACCGCGGCAATGCACCAGCTCATGGCAAAGACCCCCTTTACTGAAATGCCCATACTCTGGGCCGCGGTTTGATGATCCGCCACTGCCCTCATAAAGATACCGGTACGGGCATACTTGAAGAAAATTGCAAAAACAGTCAGTAAGACCAACGAGATTCCTAAGCTATAAAGATATAAATAGGTGAGTTTGACACCCCAAAAATCCACGGGCTGTTCCGGAAATATGTTGAATTGACGAATATCATTGCCCCATATCATAATGACAAGGCCCCTCAATATGTACGTGAGCCCGAGTGTTACCATAATCACCGAAATGATCGGCTCCCCGATAAGAGGCCTGAGCACAAGACGTTCCACGGCCAACCCCAATATCACTGAGAAAACCATTGTAAGCATAAAAGATGCAACAAAATTGAGACCAAAATCGAGGGTGATGGAGAGGCAGATATAGGCCCCCACCATGAGAAACTCTCCCTGGGCCAGATTCAGGATAGACGTAGCCTTGTAAATGAGTACAAAACCGAGGGCTACAAGTGCGTAAATAGACCCCATGGAAAGGCCTGATAACAGCATTTGCATGAAAAAAAGAAATTCGCTCTCCATTAGGCCCTCCCCCTGAGTCGCTTCCAAAAACCTCTCTTCTTGAGAGCGTCTGAATATGCGCTCTCGGGCTTCATGGTGCGAATAATCAGATTAGTACGAAGCGTGGCTGTCTTGCCGTCCTGATAACGGATTACTGCCTCAATGGGAATTTCTCCCACATCGCTGTAAAGGGCAGCGATCTCCTTTGCGTATTTTTCGTTAATAAAAGCGCGTCGGATCTTCTTAGTGCGGGTCAATTCCTCATCGTCCGGATCCAGTTCCTTATAAAGGAGCAAAAACTTCTCGATCCTGGCCTTTTCAGGCAGGGTCGCGTTAACACGCACCACCTCATGTTCGATCAGCTCATAGACCTCGGGTTTGGCAGCAAGATCAGAATAGGTGGTGTAACTGATGCGATGATCTTCCGCCCATTTGCCCACATGTTTATAATCGATGCAGACCATGGTGGTTACATAATCGTGATCGTGTCCTAAGACCACGGTTTCAACTATATATGGACAGAATTTGAGCTTGTTTTCAATGAACATGGGTGAAAACCTGGCCCCGCCCTTGAGGTGCATCAGATCTTTCACCCTATCAATAATAACCAAATGTCCATCCGGAGTAAAATAGCCTGCATCGCCGGAATGGAGCCATCCATCTACAATAGTATCTCGAGAAGCCTCTTCATTCTTCAGATACCCTTGAAACAGCCCGGCCCCCCTTGATATAATCTCCCCCACACCCTCTTTATCAGGCTCAAAGATTGAGATCTCGGCAGAAGGCACAGGAATTCCCACAGAGTCAAAGTTGATATCCCCGTCACGGTGTATGGTAGAATAGCCGGCAACCTCTGTCTGTCCGTAGATCTGTTTCAGATTGATGCCAAGGGCGTGAAAGAACCGGAAAACATCCGGCCCCAATGCCGCCCCCCCGGTCATGGCCGAACGTACCTTGGAAAAACCTATTCGATCTCGCAATGCCCTGAACATGGCGAAGTACGCGACCCAGTAGAGAATTTTCCAGCCTAAGGGGGGCTTCTTCTTCTCGAATTTGAAGTCTGCCCAGCGATATCCGATGGGAAGGCACAGGTCATAAATGAGGCCCTTGAGAAAAGACGCGTCGAGATGTTTTACCATCACCTCACGTGATATCCCCTCCCACATCCTCGGTGAAGCCACCACGAGGCTTGGCGCTATTTCGTAAAGATCGGCAGTAGATGTTTCCGGTTCCTCAGGGAAATTTACGGTAAAACCCGAGTAAAGGGCGGAAAAGACGCTCATGGTCTGTTCCACTATCCATGGCAGGGGAATAAAAGAGAGAAACTGGTCATCAGGAGACTTGGGGTCCACCTCATTTAAAGATGCTACCATACTCACGATGTTCGAGTGGGTGAGCAGAGTTCCCTTGGGGTCTCCGGTGGTACCGGATGTATAGCATATTGTGGCTAAGTCCCCCTTCCTGATGGCGTTCACATTCCTATTGAAAAGGTCCGGGTCTTTTTCATGCATTTCCCGGCCTATTCGCTCAACCTCGTAGTAATCAATCAGGGTTTCATCTTCATACTCCCAAAGTCCCTTGGGATCCGCATAGATAATTTTCTTGATCCGGGGCAATTTTTCTTTCAGGTCTAAGATCTTGTCCACCTGTTCCTGGTCTTCGGCAACAATCATAGTGGCTTCAGAATGATCGATGATATACGCCACCTCGCTCAGGATGGAATCCTGAAATATCCCAAAAGGGACGCCCCCGGCTGACTGTGCCGCTAACTCAGCATAAACCCATTCAGGACGGTTATTGCCTATGATCCCGAGGGTGTCTCCAGGGCTAAACCCCAATGAAATCAGCCCTAAGGAAAAATCGCGCACATGTTCCAGATACCCCTTCCATGTCACTGACTGCCATATGCCATATTCCTTTTCACGCAGCGCTACACGGGAGTCACCAAAACGCTTCGCATTCCTTACCAGGAGCGATGGAAGAGTTAGAGGCGATCTTTCGGAATATGATTTGGCTGAGTTCATTATTAATTAAAGCCTCGAATGGGTCTTCTGGTCTTCTCCGAGATAGGCCCTGATCACCTGGGGGTGCTTCTGAATATCCGCGGGAGGGCCTTCGGCAATCTTCCTCCCAAACTCTAATACGCAGACATGATCCGAGATATCCATGACAACCCCCATATCATGTTCCACAAGGATAATGCTCACTCCCCACATGCTGTTTACATTGAGTATAAACCTTGCCATGTCTTCAGTTTCTTCAAGGTTCATGCCGGCCATAGGCTCATCCAAAAGAAGGACCTCCGGACGCATGGCCAGGGCCCTTGCAAGTTCAACTCGTTTCTGAAATCCGTATGGGAGGGTCCCCACTACCTGTTTCCTGATGGCCTCGATCTCTAAGAGATCAATGATCTTTTCCTCGATCTCTTTTCTGAGCTTCAACTCCTCACGAATAGTCCGGCCATAGTAGATAATGTCTGAAAAGATCCCCGATTTAAGAAAGGTATGACGCCCTAACTTTATGTTGTCCAAGACCGTCATACCCTTGAAAAGCTCAATGTTTTGAAAGGTGCGGGCAATACCCAGTTTTGCAATGGCGTGTGTGGGAAGATGGGTGATGTCGTCACCTTTGTAGATGACGCGTCCCTTTTGAGGGGTGTAAAATCGACTGATGCAGTTTAAGAGGCAGGTCTTACCGGCGCCGTTGGGGCCAATGATAGCCGAAAGCTCACCCTTCATCAGTCTGGTGCTGATCCCATTCAGGGCCTGTATCCCCCCGAATGCCAGGGATAGGTCCTCAATCTCTATTATTTTCTCACTATCCAATCTTACACCATTTGCGGCCTGTGGCCCGGTAGAATTCGCAAGTGCTTTGCGAAACAGTGAGTTAGCTCTCGAAGGACGGGGCTTTGCAAATTAAAAAAGATCTCTATGTGGTGTTCAGACTTGAGGTAAGAGACAATATAGGAAGGTGGAGAGTTGCTTGTCAAGGAGAAAAAGGATAAGATATTTCTCTTTGAGCTGGAATTATCTGTTGAATATCAGTCTTAAATCCTGGTATCATGCCGGTATACACATGGCAGGTAAGAGCAACTATGGAATCCACTTTCGTCAGCATATGCTGGAGGCATCGTGAAACAGCGAAAAGATTATCTTCAAGCTTACCACGATTTCAAGGAATCAGTTGATTTTACAAAGGGCGGATTCTTGCCGGACCTTGATAATCTGACCTGGTATCTTCTTGCAGGAGTCCCTCCGGTTCCGGGGGATGAGGATCATTCAGAGAAAGGGCAGATAATTGCCTTGGATCAGCGTTTGAACATCCTGAAGGCAGTATTCGTGGAACTGAATAAGAATATGTCGGACGACTTCCTTGATCAAGGTCTCAAAATCTATGACCAGGCCGGAAAATCCGCCAAGGCTATGCTCCTGGAAAGCGATGATGGTTGAGTAAATTCATACATCACAAATTCTGTTGCACAATACCCAGATACTCTTCCACCCACCTTTTGTGATACTCTTTCAGCAGATCATACGAACCAATTGACAGCGATTGCCTCAGCTTTTCATAATGTATAAGAACGTTTTTCCTTTTGGGATTCTGAATCTCCTGAATCTCATTGTAGCCGGAGAAAGGCTATTAAGATGGGTGAAATACCAAATTTGAGCCGGAATATAGTGTCCTGGCTTTCTATTCCTTATTGATAACAACTGCAAATTCCTTGTTTTTAGGGTCGAAAGGTGAGCCGGCCACATCTGAATAAAGCTTCTCAATCATTATCCCGCACTCCACAAACTCTTTTTCCAGCGCTTCGGGGCTGAAATACTGCAACCAGTTATAGATGGTCCGATTGCGGTGAGCTTCGATAAGTGTATATTTGTCAAGAACCACCTTCTCCATATCGTATTTGAACGTATTCAGAAAGCCATAGTACTTATTAGGCGACCAGAAACCATCGAGGATGTTGGTTTCGTACTTTGCAATTTCTTCTCGTTCTTCAAAGGCATTCAGAGAATACACATCAAAGAGAACATACCCGTCCGGCTCTAATAAGGTATGGAACTTGGTCAGAATCTTTTTCCTCTGGGCGGGACTGAGGGCGCAGAAATCACACATAATCATCAGGATGAGATGAAAGCGATCATCTGTTTCAAAATCTAAGTAATTCTGATGGACATAGCTGATTGACAGCCCCTTTTTTCCTGAGATTCCCTGTGCATATTTTAGCGACCTTTTAGAGAAATCTATGCCAATCACATCCGCCTCTTTCATAGCCAGCCTCGTCGTGTACAATCCTGGGCCGCAGCCGAAGTCGGCGATCTTAGTCCCGGCTCCCACGTTGAAACGGGAGGCTATCCACTCCACTGATCGCTCTATGAAAGCCGCGTTACGGGACGAAATATCGACTTTTTCATTTAA
>JAOZQV010000149.1 GCA_029932035.1 Deltaproteobacteria bacterium
CCTGCCCATAAGGAACCGGAGGGATATCCACGTTGATTCTCCAGCGGTCCTGTTCTTCCTCACCCCCCTGCCCCTCTGCCTCTTCTTCGCCTTTGGACTGCTTCATCTCCTGGGGTATAACCTCATTCCTGATCAACTCACCGATGGCCCTGTTTATCCCTGCCAGGGCGATATAATATGCCGTTGTCTGTTCCTTGAAATTTCGGGTAATGTTCACCTCCGCCCTCATGGCAAAACAGAATTCCCCCACAATAACCGAGAGGAGCGTCAGGACCCATAGCACTAAGAATAGGGCTATCCCCCTCTCGCCTTTTATAAAGTCCTTCATACTATTTTTTCTTCGCCTCAGCCTGTAGACGGGCAATCACATAAATCGGCGCCGCGTCTGCATTTTCTTTAAAGATAATCTTTATCGCTAAGGGTATCCCCGTGTCCTTATCCGGGTCCCAGGCCTCTTGCCATTCCGGATCTCTATCCTCATCTTCAGGACCTTTCAGGTACTCAAATTCGATATCCTCTGCCCCGGGGATCAACTCGAAGAAATCGGCTTCTTCCTGATCTTCCACCCCTTTCTCCTTGTCGATAAAAACGATATCCTTCTCATAGAGCATCAGACGCTTCTTCTCGCCCTCATCTTCCTCTCTCACCACGTATTTCACATAGACCATACCGGACCGGGTTGTAGGCACCATGGGGAGACGGGACATAAACTCCATACTCGCCCTGTCGCCTCTAAAAAAAACCTCCTTTTGATCCTCGATCATTATTTTGCGCAGACAGGTAGAGGCTATTTGGCGCTTCATATTCTCCAAGACAATCCTTTGTATCTGATGAATTTCCACATCTTTTTCACCCTTTTCCCATGCCCTGGCGCCTATCCTGAGAGCGCCGAATACGATCACTAAGATCAACCCTATGATGGTGAGGGAGATCAAGAGTTCCAGCAGGGTAAACCCATTTTGGTCCCGCAAGGCGGGATTGGATTGCGGATTGCGGATTGCGAGATGACAAAAAAATGCATGTTTCGACTCGTGATTGCTCAATTCATCAATCCCCCGATTCATCATCCTTTTTCTTTTCGACCACTTTCATTGTGCTGATTGCAAGGTGTTTCTCTTTATCCCCCTCATACCACACAACATCAACTTTGATATTGAACGTGTTGAAGGGGAGCTTGGCCTCCTCGTCCTCTGCCTGCTCCATGCGAACGATCGAGGATTTCCACCTGAACAAATCGCCGAATTCCCCTTCAGCTTCTTCCTCTGCGAAGTCCGTTGAAAGGAGAATCTCTTCCATCTTTTCCTTTGCGTGAAATATCCCCCTGGTGTATTGATCAGACAAACTGCTTGATTTCAGGCCCCCGGAAAAAAGCTGAAAAATCACTACCAAAGATATGGAGAGGATCGATATGGCAACAAGGATTTCAATAAGGGTGAACCCTTTGTTTGCAACCGGAAACCCTGACCCAGACCTAATCACTGAAGAATCCTCTGTAAGAAAAGGAACGTACAGAAAAAGAGCTGACAGATATCCAACAGACAAATTAAGTCGCACCTTACGCTATACACCATGCACTCAGCGCTCTGCGTTAACTTCCCCCAACCGTACTGTTCCGGTTATAAAATCAATCTTTACCTCGTATCGATTCCCTCGATCATTGCTCAAAACCAGCTCTCCGCCACTGCTCCCTCCGGTGGAAAAAAATATGATCTGAAAGAGGCCGGAATCGATTTCCCCATCAACCGATATACCCTTTTCTAATCGAACTTCTTCAGGGAGTTCATACTGTTTTGTTTGACGGCTATCCCTATCACCGCCATCATCCTTTTCTTCCTCTTCCTGGGCCGTTTGATCGCCCCTGATTATCACACGGTTTTTATCAAGATCAAACAGGGCCACATAGGTCCTGCTTTCCGATATGGCCTGACTCCGCGCATATCTCAAAGAGGCAGCGATTTTCTTGGAAGCAGTCCTCAAATTCGTGTTGCTCATTGACCCGGCGATCCGCGGCACCACAAAGGCGGCCATGATGCTGATGATTACCAGGACTACGAGGAGTTCAATAAGCGTAAACCCGGATTGGATTGAACGTTCATCTTTGTTTTCCATTCGATGTTTCCGACGTTCATTTTTTCCGCTATTGGCTTTCGGTCCCAATATCCTTCCAGTTGACAACATCCTCGTTTTCGCCTTCACCTCCCGAGGTCCCGTCAGCCCCGAAAGAAATGATGTCGTATTCTCCATGTTCCCCGGGTGATCTATACTGATAGGCGTGTCCCCATGGATCCACAGGAACATCCTTCGGCAAATAAGGCCCATCCCACCTTTCCACGCCCCCCGGTTTGGTCCTGAGGGCCTGCAACCCCTGCTCCGTTGTGGGATATCTGCTTGTGTCAAGCCTATAAGTATCTAAGGTGGTCTCAAAAAGTGATATCTGGGCCTTGGCAGCCTTCTGCCTTGACTTACCCACCTTACCGAACATCCGGGGGCCCACCAATGCAGCTAAAAGACCCAAGATAACCATCACAATCAGCATTTCTATCAAGGTAAATCCCTTTTCTCTTTTTCTCGGTCTCTCCATAACGACTCCTCTCAAAAAGATGAACGCTCAACGTTCTTTTTCTTCATCAACCCTTCACTTTAGGCATTTTAGCGCACTTTCCGTTCTAAAAAGGCATTTCGTTCATGCTGAATATCGCCATAAGCATCGATATGACAACAAACCCTACTACAAGTCCCATGGCCAGAATCATGGCAGGTTCCAGAAGGCTGATAAATCTCTTGACCGTGTCCTTTACCATTTTTTCGTAATTCTCCGCCACCCTCAAGAGCATACTGTCTAACCTTCCTGTCTCCTCGCCCACTGTAATCATCTGAATTGCCAATGAAGGAAAGACCCCGCTATCGCTCAAAGGTTTTGAAAGCTTGTCCCCTTCTTTCACCCTCTCATATACCGCTTCCATTGACTTGGCGATCACACGGTTTCCTATAATATCCTTGACGAGAACAAGCGCTTGCAAAATCGGGACCCCGCTCTTTGTCAAGGTTCCCAAGGTCCTTGCAAACCGGGCTACTTCAATCTTCTTGACTAATTCTCCGGCGATCGGAAGACTTAGTTTGTTCCGATCCAATCTCAACCGACCTGCCCGAGTACTGAAATACCGCCTGAGGAAAAAGAAGATGACGCCTAATCCCCCGAGAATGACCCACCAGTAGGACCTCAAAACCTCGCTGAGCCCCAATAAAAACCGGGTGGTGAATGGTATGGCCTGGCCCATATCAGAGAAAATAACAGAGAATTTGGGAATAACAAAGGTCAGCAGGATGATGATTGAACCCCCACCCACAAAGACGAGAAAGAGGGGATACACCATGGCTGATTTAATATAATCTTTTAAATCCTGAGAGCTTTCTAAAAAGGCGCCCAACCTGGCCAAGACAGACTCCAGAACACCGCCAGCCTCGCCGGCCCTCACCATGTTCACATAAAACGTGGAAAAGACCTTAGGGTGTTTTGCCATGGCATCCGACAGATACCCGCCCCCCTGCACGGTCTTGAGGATATCACCCACCACTTCCTTTACTTTTTCCTTTTCCGCTGCGTCAATCAATATGGAGAGTGCCCGGTCTACAGGAAGACCAGACTCTAACAGTGTAGAAAGATCCTGGGTAAAGGCGAGGATATCCTTGCCGGAAACTCCTTTAAAAAAAGAGCTTATCTGCTTAGAAACATCGACATCAAGACGTTTGCCACTACCTTTGGAAAGGGTGATCCTCATGGGGATAAACCCCATATTATGAAGTTCGGCTACCACACCCTTCTCCGCCTCTGCCTCAAGAGAACCATTAACAACTTTCCCTGAACTGTCCGTTGCCTTGTAAAGATACGTGGACATCCTATTTCTCTAAAGTTACCTTCAACACCTCTGAGATAGTGGTCACTCCTCCTCTGACCTTCCGCCACCCATCCTGCCTCAGGGTCATCAATCCTTTTCTCATGGCCACATCTTTGATCCTCTCATTGCTCGATCTCTCTGTAATCTCCCTCCTGATATCATCATCCACGGGGAGGTATTCAAATATGGCCATTCTCCCCCTGAATCCCGTATACCTGCATTCCTCGCACCCTTTTCCCGCAAAAAACTCGATCTCCGATATCTCATCATGCCCTATATCCATTGAATTTAATAGCTTATCATCAGGCCTAATTGGCTCTTTGCAGTTAGGACAAATAACCCTGACAAGCCTCTGGGCCAACACCCCTAAGAGGGTTGAACTGAGAAGAAAACTCTCCACCCCCATGTCAAGGAGTCGGGTAATAGCACCAGCCGAATCGTTGGTATGAAGGGTGCTGAAAAGCAAATGACCTGTGAGCGCTGACTGAATGGCAATCTCGGCAGTTTCTCTGTCCCTTATTTCGCCGACTAAGATAATATCAGGGTCTTGACGCACAATAGAACGGAGTCCATTGGCAAAGGTCATCCCTATCTTAGGGTTCACCTGAATCTGATTGACGCCGCTCAACTGATATTCAACCGGCTCCTCCAAGGTAATAATCTTATTTTCCGGGGAGTTTATCTTTGCAAGGGTGGTATAGAGAGTAGAGGTCTTGCCACTCCCTGTGGGTCCCGTCACCAGGATCATCCCGTAGGGCTGAGATGTTAATTCATTGTATTGCTCAAGGATGTCTTCTGGAAAACCCAATTTATCCAAGTCAAGAATCAGGGTATCCCTGTCCAATATCCGCATCACAAGGCTTTCACCAAAGAGGGTCGGAATAGTCGAAACCCTAAAATCAATCTCCTTATCCGCGATCTTGAGTTTGATTCTCCCGTCCTGGGGAAGGCGTCTTTCCGCAATATCTAACTTTGCCATGATCTTGACCCTGGAGATTATGGCAGCCTGAAGACGTGTAGGGGGTGATTCAACATCGTGCAGGACACCGTCTATGCGATAACGGGCCTTGAATTCATTTTCAAAGGGCTCGAAATGGATGTCACTCGCTTTGAGTTCCACCGCATTAAAGATAAGACGGTTTACCAGCCTTATAATGGGCGCCTCTGAAGCAAGGTCTCTCAGATGATCTGCATCCTCAATCCCTTCAGAAGATATCTCATAGACATCTTTGTCCGCCTCTTCTATGATTGTCTCGATGGATTGGCTCCCCGCGCCATACAACCTCTCGATGGTCTCGAAAATATCTCCCTCATTCCCCTGACACACGTCTATTTTTAGTCCTGAGGCAATTCTAAGGGCATCGATGGTATAAAAATCTTCAGGGTCTGCCATGGCGATTCGAAGAAAGCCTTCGCCCATTTCTAACGGCACAAACCTCGATTCCTTCATCATCTTCTCAGAAAGATTGTCTATTACCACCGGTTCTTTAGGATATTCTTTGAAAGATATGGGGAGCATGTTTATTATTTATTATTGTTAATGGTTATTGGTTATCGGTTATTCGTTTTTCCAAGTTTGGAGTTACGAGTTTGGAGTGCCTAAAGTTAATAAAGGTAGAATTCCGATTTGAACTTTTAACTTCACACTCCACACTCCACACTTCATCACTCGGTATTGGCCATTGGTCATTCCTTACGCCTTGCGCCTTACGCCTTGCGCCTTCCTCAGTTATCTGCGTCCTATGTGGTCCTTTTATTCTTTAAAATAGTCGATCACGCTCTTGATAATCGATTCCAGATCATAGGACGGCTCAAAGCCTATCGCATCTTTCAGCTTATTGATGTTTGGGCGCCGCCTTTCCATATCCTCAAAACCGGGTCCGTACGCCTTTTCATAGGGGATATGCTCGATCTCGGAATCGCTCCCGGTCATCTCTTTCACCCTCTGGGCCAGATCATTAATCGTGACCTCATGATCGTTGCCCACATTGAAGATCTCCCCTTCTGCTGAGGACTCGGCCATAAGCCGTGCAATCGCCCCTATCGCATCATCGACATGCGTAAAACTCCTGCTCTGGGTGCCATCTCCATATACGGTGATCGGTTTCCCCAATAGTGCGCACTGAACAAAATTGGGCAAGACCATCCCATACTGCCCGGTCTGCCGGGGGCCCACAGTGTTAAACAACCGCCCTATCAACACCGGCAACTTCTTCTCGTCAAAGTAGGCAAGGGCCAAAAACTCGTCTAAGGTCTTAGAGCAGGCATATGCCCAGCGTCTCTTCTTCACCGTCCCCATGACCCGGTTGTCGTCCTCAGACAGATCGTGTTCCACATGCTTACCATAGATTTCCGAGGTAGACGCAATAAAGACCTTTTTCTTGAACCGGTTAGCCAATCTCAATACCACCTCGGTTCCCTTTACGTTAATGTCCAATGTCTCCACTGGGTGGTCCATGATATTCCGAACGCCAACCGCCGCAGCGAAATGATAGATATGGTCTGCCTTAAAGATTAGTTCATTCATGACAGACTCATTCAAAATGGTATCAATCACCAAATGCAGCCTTTCATGAGTTTGTATTTTCGCTATATTGGCAAGCTTTCCGGTCCACAGGTTGTCAATGATAAACACATCGTCTCCCCGTTCCAAGAGCCTCTCTGCTAAGTGAGACCCTATAAAACCGGCGCCACCCGTAATCAATACTTTCATCTTTTCACCCTCTTGACTCAAAGTAACCTCCCTGCCCCCGTTTTCTGCGCTACGCCCCATGCCCTATGCGCTCTGCAATAAACACAGCTCCGCTCCTTCAGTTCCCATATACCAAAGCATTTATCTGCTTAATATAATTATTTTTTTACTACTCACGTAGTCAGTCTGAGCTATTCCTGTTGTTCCCCTGCCTCCCCCGCTATACGCCCACTACCCCGGTACCCTTTCAAGCGCCCAATCCCCGATCTCCACTTCGAGAGATCGTTGCAACAGCTCGACGGAGACTACTACTCTGTCTGTTTTGCCTTTGGGACGAAGATAAAAGCCAGCCAGCCCTTTGAGTGGCCCATCCATGATCATCACCCTGTCTCCTTTTTGCATATAAGCGCGATTTTGAACCGTACGATCCGTACCATCTAAGATCATCAGGGAAGATATTTCCTGATCATCAGCAGGGACGGGCTTCCCTTTAAAAGCGATTATACGAACCACTCCGACAGTCTTGATAATCCGGTGATACTCCTCGGCCTCAAGAACAGAGCGAACAAACACATAACCCGGAATCAAAGGGATCAATATTTTCTTGCGCCGGTCTTTTCGTCTGCTCATTACCTGTATCTTGGGCAAAAAGGCCTCAAAGGATTTGCCACAAAGCCCGTCGTGGACCTTTTGCTCAAAACGGCTTCGGGTATGCAGGGCGTACCATTTGAGGGATTGTTGATTGTTGCCCCGGTTAAATGCGCTTCGCTCGTCACTCTCGTGGATTTCACGGGGTAAAATTGTTGATTGATGATTGAGCATGGCTTAAAGTCATACACCTCACTAAGTGGTTTAATCTACAGGGTTACTATCTTAGAGGAGTCTACTCCTTTTTCAATAAGGGATTCTATGTCCCGGTCCGTGTCATCCAAACGGGTGAGCAGAATAGCGTCCCAATCTTCTCTGTCTAACCTTTCAAGGCCCTCGGCCTCAAACTCAAAGAACACGTTCCCGTTTTTCCTCTCATCAACAATCCCCACCAAATGAATGTCAGTAAGCTGCAGATAGAGATACGCCAACTCGGCTACCTCCCCGGCACCGAAAAATAGGATGGAAGCTATCCGATTTTCTTCCATCTCTTTGAATTTACCAATTAGCAACCGCTTAATATCCTTATAAAATCTGCTTGAGTAGTGTAAATATTCCACTGTAAGCCGGCTCTTTCTTGCCAGGCCTTCAGGGGTCAAGAAATACTTAACCCTGTTCCTGGGCATGGTCTTGACCTTGAAATATCCCTTGCTGACAAGCCTTTTTAGAAAGGTGTTGACCAGGCCCAAAGAGATATTCAAGCTCCGAGAGAGTTCTCTCTGGCTGGGGTTGCCATCTCGCTCGATTTCCCCCATTATACGGAGTGTGTGAATGTCTTGATTGTCCATATGGGCCATCCCAAGGCACTGCTTTTGCTTGCTAAAACTAGGATTAAATACCCGACAGCCATATTGTTCATTAATTGAACGTTTTTGTCAAGGAAAATTTGACTGCCCTGATTTCACTCTCTGATATGCATACCTCATGCCAAAAAAGTTTACATTTTCATTTGGCCTTCTTTTTAATAGAGATGAATTCTTTCCTAAGGGAGGAATTTAGAGACCATGCGTGTAAAGAGAAAAACTTAGAAAGATGCGGCGGCGCCTATGTCCGAGGAGAGGGGTTTGCGATCAGATGTAATCGGCTTTTTTGAACATTTTACACGGCTTGTCCGGGAGGGAAACGTGTAATGTTGTGGTCGGGACGACTGGATTTGAACCAGCGACCCCCGCGTCCCGAACGCGGTGCTC
>JAOZQV010000150.1 GCA_029932035.1 Deltaproteobacteria bacterium
TTCATCCCCATGTCCAACAGCTTTGCCTGAAGGAATTCCGCTAAATGGACAGCCGGAAGGTCAAATTGAACCAACACTACATCGCCCTTTTTAAATTTGCCACTCCTTGCCGCCTTTAAGCCCCACAACAGGACATCGGCGTACTTATCTAACTGTTTCTTGGTTAACACGGTAAAACCTCCTTATTTTAATTTTGGCTTACGATGGTTTTGTTCGACGTCATATTCAGCATAGCGCTTCTGATCTCCTTTTTGGGAAGTTGTGAGCGGATCTTGCCATTAATTAAGAGCCCGAGCCCGAGAATCGTGTCTTTTCCAGTAGAAAGGATTACATAGCCGTTATCGAGCTTTAGATCAACAGGAATTTCTCCACCCTTTAATAATATTTGTAACTGCTCCATGTTTATTTGAAGTTTTCCCTTGCTGGCAAACCGGCCGAAGGTCTGTATAAACCTGGTGGTGGGTTTTACGAAGCTTCCCACTCTTTGAAAGGTCCTCAGTCCTACCTTTGATACTTTCAAGTGGGAAGCTGTTTCTATATGCTGACCTCTTTTCAGCAGAAGCCAGCTCCTTTTTGTGCTGAACAACAGATAGTCCTCGAAGAGCGTTTTAGGGATCCCGAAACGATTTTCCATGTATGAAAAAAGGCGGGTCCGGTCATCTTCTCCTGCCAATTCTGGCCATGAAGAAGCCCACTGAATCGAGGCGGTGGGGATAGAATCTAACGGCGTTCTTGAGTCGTTTGTCATATTTCTTGTCTTTCCACTCTGTTATCCCGGGTTCAAAATCGAAACCCACGTCAATGGGAAGCAATTCCGCGTCCCTTTCTTTCAATAGCAAATCCACTATGGACTCGTTCTCTTCAGGGTTGTATGTGCAGGTGGCGTAAAGCATCTGGCCGTTTTCCTGTAGGAGGTCGAAGCCCCGCAAAATGATTTTTTTTTGCAGGACAGAGAGTTTTTCTCTCCCCTTATTCTCCCTGTAACTGCTCGTATCTCTTGTTTTCCTGAATTTTCCCTCACAGGAACAGGGGACATCGGCCAGGACATAGTCGAAACGCTGCTTCAAGGGGAATTCCTGGGCCTGGTAACCGGTCACAACCGCGTTCAGCACGCCGAGTCTGGAGAGGGTATGCCCCAAGGATATGTGCCTGTTAGTGTAAAGATCATTGGATACTATCAGCCCTGTATTGTTCATGATCTGTGCGCAGTGAGCGCTCTTCCCACCAGGGGCCGCGCACATGTCAAGGAGGCAGGAGTTTTCTCTCGGCGTAAGGGCAATGGAGGCGATGGCAGAGGTCAGGGCCTGGGGATGGATGTAGCCCAAAAAGTACTCTAACAGGTTGCCTGGGGAGGCCAACCCCGGCGCGAGATATAGAGTGTCATATCTCTGGGAGGACCGTATCAGTTGGACGCCCTTATTTTCTAATAAGTGAACTAAGGACGCTGGTTCAATCAGCAGGCGGTTTATCCTGAGGTGGGTCGGGATAGGCCTTTGGAGTCTCTCCTGAAAGAGGGAAAACTCGGGTATTATTTCAGAGTACGTCTCAAAAAGACCTGTCATGCTTTGCGATTCTCAAGATGCGGAATTATCAGATTACCCCGGGGCGCTGTCTTGTCAGTCACTTGATTTAAAGGCGTTAACCACATCCTCCCTATTTTCGAATATGCTGAATATCCGGTCAAAGCCCATTAACTTGAAGATGGAGTCCACGGGATCCGTTATGCAGCATAACTTGAGCCAACCCCCTTTATCTTTCAGCCTCTTAAAGGAGGTGAGCAAAACCCCGCAGCCCATGCTGTCAATGAAGCGGATCCGGCTCATGTCAAATACTACTTTGGTGTTTTGTTCTAAAAGAGGTTCGATACCCTGCTTGAATTCCAGCGTGATGCTCGCCTCCAGGGTCTCTCCCGGCAGGAGAACAACCACTATATCACCAATTGTTTCCATATCGAAATCCATTAAATATTAACCTCTTCCGCCTCACGTACGCAGCTTTCCGGAGTCTTTTTCTGTTTTATAAGACAGACGGTCTTCTTCCCCTTTTCGCTTTGGATATATGTGGCCTCATCCACGCAACAATCGATCATATGGAGGCCAAACCCCGCCTCAGCCGTGCCGTCCAATACTGGAGGCGGCACAGAATCGCGATCAAAAGATTGGCCCCAATAGTTGAGACGGAATATGAGCTTGTCATCGAACCAGTGGGCCTCTATCACGATGCGTTGATCAATTCGATTGGCATATGCGTGCCTGATTATGTTGACGGCGGCCTCGTGAACAGCGAGTTCTAAATGGCATATGTCTTCTTCGTCAAAAGACCATTGGGCATTCCGGCAGCAGAATTCACGGACAAAGTCGCGGGCCTTGGGCAGTTCGCGGAAATGGCTCTTAATCTCTAACACCACTTGTTGCATCGTCCTCTCTTCTAAGGGCGCCTGCGTTACAAAATCGTGGTAACCTCTATTATGTAAAAGGCTAACATCAATTATCACATTTGCTATCTATATGCCAACGGTTTTCATTAACTCGTATAAATCCTAATGCAACATCGGGGTCAACTTTCCGGATAGGACAAGGTTCGTCGCAATTTCTCGAATTCTTTCTCTAATTTTTTCATAAGCGCACGGGCTGATTCAATATCGCCATCTTTTCCGGTCATTTCCATCTCAAAGGCCGTATCTGTCAATCTGCGAGCCCCAATGTTGGCAGATGAGCCTTTGATGGTATGGGCCTGATGCTCTACCTGGGCCGGGTCTTTGTCCTTTAGGGCCTGATTCAGCTTTTCCATCTGAGAAAGTGTATCCTCCATGAATATGACTAAGAGTTCTTTTGCAAAATCTTCATCCCCATCGACCCGCTCCATCAGTTCATTCCTGTCAAAAATATCTTCGTCTTCCAGTATCTCTCGTGACTCCTCTGTTTCTGTCTTCAAACCCGCACCCCCTGTTGATGTGGGCGTCCCCCTCTGTGGTACGTCCTCTTCCTGGGAGAGGATGTCTGCCAGTTCGTCTGCCTTTTCTGTCTCTACCTCGCTGAGATCAAGGATATCATAGAGAACCCTTTGGAGTTTTGCTATAGACGTCTTAATACGGGTGACGATTTCCAGATCTACTGGTTTAAGATAATCCTTTTCCAACAGCAGATCCGCTGATTCGAGAACCCCATTCATAGGCAGATACAGATCGTGGGTGCAGACCGCCAAGAGATCATCCTTCATATGTTCAAGGTCTTTCAACTCATCGGCCGCTCTCAGTTCACGTCTATTGAGCTGGATTCTCTCCAACTGAACGCTGAGGCGAGCAAGCAGCTCTTCTTTGAGAAAGGGTTTAACGAGATAATCGGTGGCCCCCGCCTTGAATATCTCAAGCAACTGGGATTGATCCTCCGCACCGGTCAAGAATATAATAGGAAGATGGGGAATATCCGGGTGGTTCCTGATTTTCCTACAAAGCTCCATTCCATCCATCCGAGGCATCATCAGATCGGTGATCACGATATCGATTTCTGCCATCTTTGATTCCATGATTTCAAAGGCGTGCATCCCATCTTCGGCCTCCACAACGGTCAATCCCTCCCGCTGCAGGGCTTCCGACACGATTCGCCGGGCAACTGTGCTGTCATCCACCACCAGCGCCACCAAGTCCTGTAAACTGCTTTCCGGTTTTAGCATCTTGTTTACCGCGGCAAGTATCTCCCCCTTTTCAAAGGGTTTGGTGATGAAGTCGGCTGCCCCGAGTTCAAAACCGCGATTGCGGTCTTGAATGGTATCGTTGCCCGTTACAAAGATGATGGGTACCTGCCCGTCCCTGCTGCGTGTGAAAAAACGCGCATAATGCTCCTTGCGAAGTTTTTTGCATGTGTCAAAACCGTTCAGTTTGGGCATCTCAATGTCAAGGGTGATCAGGGCCGGTGGCGGTGCCTCCGCGGACTTGATTAAGGCCTCGATCCCATCAGCAGCCTCGACCACATCATATCCGCCATGCTCTAATTCATCACGGATGGTCCTTCGCACCGTCATGCTATCATCCACTACCAGGATGTTCATAGGTTCCACTGGCATGGCCTCTCCTATTGAATTGCGTGAGCCAGATCAAAATGGCTCTGCCTGAACGGATTGCAGGGAATTCTAAGCCCTTTTCAGGGCTGGGCGCTAACTTGAAGGGTAGCCGTTTCTTTTGTTCGTCATTCCGGCGAAAGCCGGAATCCAGTCAGACAATGCTTTACTTCAATATTACTTCCCGTATCCTCTGTAGTTTTTCTTGCAACATTGCCACCTGTATCTCCAGTTCCTGTATGGTCTCCGAAGCAGTCGCCTCAGTTACATCCATGGCCTCACGGAGATCGCTGGCATCCCTGACCAATGTTTTCAAATTGCAGATCTTTTCTAAGCGCAGAAATAATTCCTCAAGGTTTATGGGCTTCTGGAGGTAGTCTGATGCCCCCTTTTTCATGGCCTCCACTGCATTATCCACAGAAGCATACCCGGTTATGAGAATAACCTCCGTGTTACCGTGTCTTTCTTTGGCGGCTTCCAATACTGCTATACCATCCGGCCCTCCCGGCATCATCAAATCGGTTAAGACCACGTCAAAACGGTATTTTGAAATGAGACGGACAGCATCAGCGCCATTGCCGGCTGTCTCAATCTCATAGCCCTCCTTTTTGAGCTTCTTTTCCAGAAGACTAAGGGTACTCGGATCATCATCAACGGCCAGGATCTTGAGATTGTTCATGGATAGGCCTCTTCAACTGGTAGAAAATAGATCTCAAATGCCTCTTAGGTTCAAAACCGGGATGCACGCCGGTTAAGGATTCCGTAGACCCGATAATTAAATAGCCGTCAGGTTCCAGAACCTTTGCAATTTTGTCAAAGAGCTTTTTTCGGTCTTCAAGACCAAAATAGATTGCCACATTTCGACAGAACACGATATCAAACTTTCCTAATCCCATGAGGGGATGCATCAGGTTGAATTTCTTGAAAGAGACCATTGCCCTTATTTCATCCTTGATTTTCCACATATCACCATGGGGGGTGAAATATTTATTCAACCTATACCTTGAAAGACCTCGCTCAATTTCAAATTTATTGTATTTGCCATAACTTGCCTTGGCAATGGCCTCATCAGAGATATCTGTCCCCAACAATCTGATGTTGTATCCTTCAATATCAGGCAAAAGTTCTTTTAATACCACGGCGATACTGTAGATCTCCTGGCCTGTGGAACAGGCGGCGCTCCAAATTCGGATAGGTACGGAAAAAAGGCCTGAGGAGTTAACCGTCCGCAAGTCAATAAGATCAGGTACGATTTTGTGTTGCAAGAGTTCAAATGGTCCAGCATCACGAAAAAACAGGGTCTCATTGGTCGTAATCCTGTTTATGATTTTTCGCTGAAGGGATTTGGTAAGGTCGGCCCTGGCCTTATATTGTAACTCATCATAAGAGACACAGTCATATTCCTCAAGGAGGCTCTCGAGCCTGGTTTCTATGAGATAAGTTTTACTCTGGTCAAGCCGTATCCCGGTTATTTCGTGTATGTATTTGGAAACGGTATTTAATTCTTCAGGGGATATCTCGGTCATTGGCCATTTAGATTATTCTCTTACTCATAATCATAATCTTACTTATAATCAAACATCTCTCAAGCAGATTGTAAAAGAGTATGATTAAGATTACGAGTATGATTATGAACTTTTGAACGTACTGTCGATTACCTTGCCCAAGTCGCCGAAGTTAGAGCCAGCGCCTGGGTTTTTTTAATGACGGATAGTCTTCACTATCTCTTCTGCTATTCTATCTAATGGCGCAATGACATCAACGATCCCGGCGTCAGCGGGTCCCTTAGGCATGCCATACACAACACATGTCTTTTCATCCTGGGCTATGACAGCGGCGCCTTTTGCTTTCATAAGCTTCAGGCCGCTCGTTCCATCTGAACCCATTCCGGTCATAATCACGCCCGTGGCACGGGTCCCATAGAGATCTGAAACGGAGCGAAACAGATAATCCGCAGACGGTCTGCAGCTGTTCTCCGGAGGATCATCCGTGATTCTGACAATTCTGTCTTTACTATGAGGACTGGCCACGATCTTCATCTGTTTTCCACCAGGAGCAACAAATGCGGTGTTTGGTCTGACAGTCTCCCCGTCCCGGGCCTCCTTAACCGCTAACGCACATTCTGAATCAAGTTTGGTCGCAAGGGCCTTGGTAAAAAGCGGTGGCATGTGCTGGGCAATGAAAATCGGTACTCCCAGATTAGAAGGAAGACGCGGCATCATCTGTCCCAGGGCCTTTGGTCCGCCAGTGGAGATCCCGATAGCCACAATCTCTGAATTTCCTCTCTTCCGGGCGGAAAGGACTTCCATACGCTGGATTACCCCTTGTCTCTCTACGCCTCTTTTCTCTTTACGCTTAACAGCTGAAGGAAAGGAGCACCTGTTTAGAATTGTTTTGATCTCCCTGTGGCGGGCAAAGGCCTTTAGAATGGGGGCAATGGTATCCCTTATAGCCTGCTTGTTTTCCTCCATACCCCTGTTTTCAGGCTTGAGAATAAAATCAAAGGCCCCTAAGTCCAGGGCCTTCATGGTCATTTCCCCGCCTCTATAGGTAAGCGCGCTTACCATAACAGCCCCAACCCCGGGGAAGTCCTTTTTCATATTAGCTAAGACTTCAAGTCCATCCATCTCGGGCATTTCGATGTCCAGGCTCAGAAGATCCGGCTTTAACAGGGCGATCTTTGAAAGGGCGATTTTGCCATTATTAGCCGTGCCTACCACTTCAACATCAGGAAATTCAGATAAGATCTCACTCATTATCATACGATAGACCACGGTATCATCTACCACAAGCACCCGGAGGCGTTTCCCATTTATCATTTCAGCACTTCTTCCACATCCAAGATGCAAATCAGGATACCTTCGGTTTTTAAGACGCCTTTGAAGAACTTCCCCTGAACGCCGCCCATATTGGCCGGAGGTGGCTCCACGTCATTCCAGTCTGCCTGGATTACATCACCGATTCGTTCCACTAAGAACCCGATCTGTTCACCTCTTGAATCGACAATAATATTACTGCTCGTATCGCTTAGCTCTGTAGAGGAAATCCCTACCTTTTTCCCAAGATCTATAAGGGTTATGATTTGACCTCGCAGGTTCAAAATACCCCTTACATAATCTGGCGCCTGAGGTACTGGCGTTATTTCAGAAAGCTTGTTGATTTCCTGGACATTGAGGATATCCATGCCACAATATACCTCACCCGTATAAAAAGTGGCTAACTCAACAGGTCCTTTCTTTGTCTTGGTGTCTGACTCGTGTGCCATTGATTGCATCCTATCAGAACGTTGCTGAAATGATAAATGCCAAATGATAAATGAGTAATGATAAATGATCAATGCTCAAATCTTAAATCTTCCTGCCATATCTTTTAGCTGTTCGGCAAGTTTATGAAGTTCTTCCGCGCTAATACTTACCTGAGAGCTGCTGGTCACGTTTTCTTCTGAGGCCTGGTGCACTCCGGCGATATCCTTGGCAATTTCCCCAGCAACAACAGCGCTCTGAGCCACATTTTCGGTGATCTCCTGTATCCCTTGCGAAGCCTGTGCCACATTGGTGGCAATCTCTTTGGTAGTCACCGACTGTTCCTCTACTGCGGCCGCAGTTGTGGATACAATTTCATCAACGTCATTGATTACCTTTGAAATCTGTTTGATCTGTGAGACCGTTCCCTCTGTAGAATCTTGAATCCCACCAATTTCCCTCTTTATCTTTTGGGTGGCCTCGGCAGTTTGCTTGGCTAATTCCTTTATCTCACTGGCTACTACGGAAAATCCCCTCCCAGCCTCGCCTGCACGAGCGGCCTCAATGGTGGCATTCAAGGCCAAAAGGTTGGTTTGTTCTGAGATTTCGGTGATGACCTCAGTAATTTTATCTATTTCCCGGGCAGCCTTGCCCAGTTCATTCACAGTCTCTGACGCGCTATCAGCATCTGAAACAGCCTTATGGGTTATGGCGCTGGCCCTATCTGAGTTCCCGGCAATTTCATTGACGGTGGCTGTGAGTTCTTCCGTTGCCGCAGCAACCATTGTGACGTTGGTGGATGCCTGTTCAGTGGCGGCAGCCACGGATGTCATGTTGGCGCTCATCTCTTCTGCTGCGGCTGCCACCATGTTGGATTTTGCACGGGTGTTCTCTGCACCCGAAGACATCTGTTGAGAAATGGCGGAGAGCTCGGTGGAAGAGGCGGACAAGGTGCCTACGCCAACGGCAACTTCCCTGAACATGTTCCCAAGGTTTGAGACCATATTATTCAGGGCCTTGACCAGAACGCCGATCTCATCTTTCTGCCTGATATCCAGGGTTTCCGTAAAATCCCCTCTCGAGAGCGTCTCTGCAAAGTTGACGCTCTTGGCGATGGGTCTTGT
>JAOZQV010000151.1 GCA_029932035.1 Deltaproteobacteria bacterium
TCCCGGGTGATGGCGTAGTGACCGGTTACGGGAGAATAAACGGCCGTCTTGTATTCCTGTTTTCCCAGGATTTTACCGTATTCGGCGGCTCCCTGAGCGGCGCGTTCGGCGAGAAGGTGTGCAAGGTTATGGACCTTGCGCTAAAAAATGGTGCTCCAATGATAGGATTGAACGATTCCGGAGGCGCCAGGATACAGGAAGGTGTCATGAGTCTTGGCGGCTACGGCGAGATATTCAAGAGAAATGTCTGGAGTTCCGGGGTCGTGCCTCAGATATCCGTGATCATGGGACCATGTGCAGGTGGCGCGGTTTATTCCCCTGCGCTTACTGATCTAACCATCATGGTTAAAAAGACGAGCAACATGTTTATCACGGGTCCACAGGTCATAAAGGCGGTAACTTCCGAGGAAGTTTCAGCCGAGGCCCTTGGCGGCGCCATGGCCCATAATACAAAGAGCGGGGTCGCACACTTTGCCGAGGACTCAGACAAGGCAGCCCTTGACAGGGTCAAGGAGCTCCTTTCATTTCTCCCGCAGAATTACAGAGAAAAACCGCCTGCGGTTGAATGTGCCGATGACCCGAACAGGGCAGAAAAATCCCTGAACACAGTGGTGCCTACCAATCCCAGATTGCCCTATGATATGACGGAGATTATTCGAACAGTTCTGGATAATAACCGTTTCTTAGAGGTACAGAAACACTTTGCAAAAAACATGGTGGTAGGCTTTGGCCGGTTGAACGGTCTCTCCGTGGGTATTATTGCCAACCAGCCTAAGTTCCTGGCCGGTTGCTTAGATACCAAGGCATCGGTAAAATGTGCCAGGTTTATCCGGATGTGTGATGCCTTCAACATCCCGACGGTCACATTTGTGGATGTCCCCGGATATTTGCCGGGTGTCCAGCAGGAGTATGACGGTATTATCAAACACGGAGCCAAGATTATTTTTGCCTATTCAGAGGCCACGGTCCCCAAGATTACCGTAGTAACGCGCAAGGCATACGGAGGCGCCTACATTGCAATGTCTGCCAAACATTTAGGAGGGGACATCAACTTCGCCTATCCCACTGCCGAGATTGCGGTCATGGGGCCTGAAGGTGCAGCCAACATTATCTTCAAGAAAGAACTCGCAGAGGCTGATGATCCGGTTGCAACAAAAGAGAGGCTGGTTGAGGACTACAGGGATAACTTTGCAAGTCCATTCAAGGCAGCGGAGTTGGGATATACGGATCATATTATCTTTCCCGAAAAAACCCGGCCAAGATTGATCCAGGCCCTGATGATGCTTAAAGATAAAAAGGAATCAATTCCTGAAAGAAGACACGGGAATATCCCGCTTTAGGGAATTTGTTTCAAGAAAAAATGTTCAATAGAAATCAAAAAGCCTCTTCCTTATTTAGGTCAGAGGCTTTTTTTTGGGAATGGGTTCGGTTTTTGCGAATTCATAAAGTTTGAAAAGTTTTTTCACCTCTTCATTCAATACCTTTCCCATGGTATTCTTGGGTAGCTCCTTTAAGAAGACAATCTCCTTGGGGCATTTCCAGTTATGCAGGTGTTCCTTGCAATATGCCTGAATTTCACCTGCTTTAATCTCTGATTCGGCCCTTGTGACGATGGCCGCGACAACCTTTTCCCCCCATTTCTCATCCGGGATGCCCACGACAGAAGATTCGAGCACATCATCAAGCCTGTTTATAACCCCTTCAATCTCTTTCGGGGAGATATTTTCACCCCCTGATATGATAATATGCTTGCATCGATCCGTCAGATAATAGTATCCGTCCGCATCGATCTTTCCCAGATCACCAGTCCTGAACCAGCCTTTCTCAAACGCCTTAGCCGTCTCTTCAGGCTTATTCAGGTACCCTGGAGAAACTGCCGGGCCTTTTAGCCAGATCTCGCCCTCCTGACCCGGCGCAACGTCCTCAAGCGTCTCAATGTCTACAATCCTTACTTCAAGACCGGGAAGAGGCAGCCCGATTGATCCAGGCTTCCTCCGGCCCCTCACGGGATTGGAAAAGTTCATTCCTGTCTCTGACATGCCTTCCCGCTCAACAGGTTCTTTTCCGAATATCTTCGTTATCCTTTCAAAATCCCTTGCCAAGAGAGGTGACGAGCCGGATGTCCATAATCGCATATGCTTAAAGTCAAACCCCTTTTCTCCCACATAGTCCATCAGCTTACCATACATGGGGGGAACGGCCATAAAGAGAGTGCAGGCATATTCTCCCTCTTTTTTCGTCAACAGGTCAACGACCCTTTGAGGGGAGAATTGATCGAGCATGAGTACATGGGCGCCGGCAAGAAGGGCTGTATGAAGGGCAAAACAGAGTCCATGTACATGAAAAAGTGGAAGTGCATGACAGAGAACGTCTGACGCTGATATCTCCCATATTTTTATAATATTTTTTGCATCATGGATAAGATTCTTCTGTGTAAGGATCGCCCCTTTTGGTTTTCCGGTAGTTCCCGAGGTATATATGATAAGCCCCAGATCATCCGGTTCGACTTCTTCCTGGGTTATATCATCTGAGGCGGAACGGAAAAACCCCAGTTGCTGGTAAGGTTTGTCAGTATGCATCACTATCGTGGCGAGACCGGGGTCTACTTCATTTATTATAGCCTGCTGTTCAGGGCCTGTCAGAACCAATTTGGCTTCGGCATCATGGACCAGGTATTCCATCTCTGATTTCTTAAACCCTGGGTTCAAAGGGACCGTAACAGCTCCGATTTTTTGAAGTGCAAGATGGGCTATTACAAAAAATAAAGATTTTTCGAGGAAGAGGATTACCCTGTCGCCCTTGTTGATATTTAAATCTCTTAAAGTATTGGCCATCCGGTTTGAATCCTGGTCCAATTCCAGATAAGTGATCTCCGTCTCAACCACGCCATTCCGAAAAAAGCTTATGGCCGTTTTTTCGCCTCTGGTTTTGGCGGCATTTAAGAAGCAGTCTCTCAGTGTTTCTTCATCCATCATTTATTTCCATCCCGGGCAGTTAATTTACTATTGACGATTGAAAAACCCTGGAACCCGAAACCTGTAACTCGCAACCCGCGTTTACCCTATCATCCTGTTCGGGAGCCAGGTAGCCAATTCAGGCCAGATACACACACAGGCAATCACGAGTCCCTCTATGATCACGAAGGGTATAACCCCTAACAGAACATGTGACATGGGAATGTCAGGTGCGATATTTTTTACGATATATAGGTTAAGCCCTACAGGCGGCGTTACCAGGCCGATCTCAAGATTCACCGTCATGATGACTGCAAACCATATGGGGTCGAATCCCAGCCCCTTGATTATAGGGACCAGTAGCGGGGCTATCATTAAAATCACGGCTGCCGGGGGGATAAAACACCCCAATATCAAAAGCAGGATATTAATAAGGAAGATGATCCCCCATTTCCCAAGGGGGAGACTCAAAATTAGCTGACCCATGGCCTGGGTTGCGTACAGATCGGAAGAGACATATGCGAATAACAGGGCAGCGGCCATAATCATCAATATCATGCTGCTTTCGTTTAATGCTTTGATAAAAATTTTCCAGAGTTGCCTAGGTCTGTAGATTTTGTAGATGGTGATGACAAAGAAGATGGAAAGGACCGCGCCCAGTCCCCCGGCTTCACTGGGTGTGGCCCAGCCTCCATACAAGGATCCCATAATCCCGAAGATGATTAAAACAAACGGCAGAATTTTGATAAGAGACCCAAACCTTTCGTTCCACGTAAATTTCTCGGTTACGCCCCGGTCTTCAATGTAATACATGGCTCCCGGTTTTGCAGGAACCAATTTGCGGTAGTAAAAAATACTCCCAACCCAGACACAGCTTAAGAAAATCTCAAGAATGCCGGGAAGAACACCGGCGATGAAGCATTTGCCGATGGATGTCTCGGTGGCAACCCCGTAAAGGATCATGGTAACGCTTGGCGGAATGAGAATACCAAATGTGCCTGCGTGAGCAATCAAGCCGGTGCTTAATGCAGGGGAATAGCCACGCTTTCTCATCTCCGGGAGTCCGATCCCTCCAATAGCTGCTGCGGTCGCCGGACTGGATCCGCACAGAGCGGCAAAGATACCGCAGCCCATCATGTTGGCAATCCCAAGTCCCCCGGGGATTTTATAGAGCCATTTGTGGAGTGTTTCGTATAGGTCTTTGCTCGCGTCTGATTCGGCTATTGGAGCGCTGAGAAGAATGAAGAGGGGGATAGCTAACAACGCAAAACTGTCCATGCTGCTATAGAGCACATAAGGAAGCATAGTGAACAGGTGAGGAGAAAAAATGAGAACGAATATCAGGGAGATGCCAACCAGTCCCGCCCATATTGGAATACCCGAGACTAATAACGCAAATGCACTTCCAAATAAAAGTACTGCAATAACTAATTCGTTCATATCGCGTTTTCCTTTCCGGAAATCTAACTGCTATTTTGGATCCGAATCAGCCTCAGGTATCTCAATATCTCTTAATTCAAAAAGCTCTGCCTCTTCCTTGTATTCACCGCGTCTAAGAGCAGTTATTTTGTTGCGTATATACAAAATATATTGGAGGAAAAGGAGTGTCATTCCAAGTGGAAGAAAGCAATATGGAATCCACAAAGGCGGACCCCACAAAGATTCGGAGTGCTCATTATTGACAACGGTTTCCCACCACATGGGCCATGCATACCATGCAAGTACTGCAGCGATAATACAGGATATGATAGAAACGACAATAAGGGTCACCTCTCTGGTTTTAGGTGACAGGTGGATGACAACCAGATCCACATTAAGATGATGTTCATTCTTCTGCACAAAGGCAGCTCCTGAAAAAACAGTAAAGATCAGCAAATATACAGATGCTTCTATTTGCCAGATCGTAGAAATACCAAATACCTTTCTGACTATAACGCCTTCCGTTACTACTACGGCAGCCGCCACAAGAGATAATGCCGCTATCCAGCCAGTAAGGTGTGTTAACCCTTCAATAACCAGAGCCAATATTTTCCCAAGCCGTTTCATGACATATACCCCGTTTTTGAAGTTTGAAGTGCCTAACCCGGATAACCCGGAAAAGTGCCTAAAGTGCCTAAAGTTAAGGAACTTCGTGTCATTTTATATAAAGAATGGTTTTCTCAAGACCTGAGCGACAAATCAGACCAGGGCATTCGGGTAATATGTAGTCAAAGAATCCGACCGTCCTGTCTGCTGTGAGGCCCAGTAACAGTTCGTTCAGCCAAGGCCTTAACCAAGAACTTCAGACAATTTGAAAATGTTAAATGCTGCCTTGAACTTTAGGCACGTTAGATCACTTTAGGCACTTGAAACTTAGTTCCCTTCTATTGCATTGCCTGAATGGCCAGATCGAGAAATTCCTGTCCGCCTTTCACTTTTTCGGCATAATCCTTCCACGCGGTTTTTTTTGCAAATTCGAGCCATGTGTTGAATTCTGCCTCTGTCATGTAATGGATGTTTACACCGGCCTTGGTATAGGCCTTAATGAGTTTATCCACCAATGTCTTGAAATTCTGATATATCCAGTTTTCATGCATCCACTCTGCTGTTTCAATAAAGATCTTCTGCTGGGCCGGCGTGAGCCTGTTCCATGTCTTCATGGAGATACACAGATTTTCTGACATATACCAGATGGAATAATCCCTCGGCACGTTAATATACTTCAGGACTTCATAGAGTCGGTAGGAGACAAAGGAGGCCGACGACGTCATCATTGTATCTAAAACGCCGGTTGAGAGGGCATGGTAGGTTTCTGAAGAAGGCATACTGGTAATAGAGGCCCCTGCCTCTCGCATCATGTATTCAAATTTCTTGCCGGCTGCCCTCATTTTTGTTCCTTTCACATCGGCAGGAACTTTTATCTGTCGAATCTTGCTGCCGATACCTCCGTCGAACCAGGCCCATACAAGGTTTTTAACACCGTTTTTTTCCATCAGGGCCTCAATCTTTTTGCCAATCGGTTTATTTCTCCAGCTAAGTCCTTCTTTGATAGTGGACACTGAACAGGGCATTAAGGTAATTGAAAATTGAGGCACCTTTCCGGAGGCATAATCCAGGGGGAATACTGACATATCTAACGCCCCCTTACGCATAGCATCCCACTGCTCTTTTGGTTTGAACAAAGATTTGGCTGGATAGTAGCGAAATTTGATCTCCCCGTTAGTCTTTTTGGTTACCATGTCTCCGAATACCCGACCCATCAGATCTCGGACATCGCCCGCGGCAAATTGATGGGAAACTTTGAGTACCATAGACTTGGCCTCTGCCCGTTCACCCCATGCCAAAAAGGCAAATGTCAGACATAAAGCAATGACCAGAACTCCGATTTTTCCTGTTTTTTCTTTCATTGGAA
This sequence comes from Deltaproteobacteria bacterium, assembly GCA_029932035.1. Taxonomy (GTDB): domain Bacteria; phylum Desulfobacterota; class DSM-4660; order Desulfatiglandales; family Desulfatiglandaceae; genus Desulfacyla. Next base: position 6,346 of record JAOZQV010000151.1, read on the forward strand.
CCTCCTCTTTCTGTTTAAGGTTTAAGATCTGGCGTTTTTCCTGTTCTTCCGCCTATTCCCCCCTTTTATACCCTTGCTGGCATATAGCCCGACAAGGGCCTTGCACTGCATAAGGAGATGATGTTTCATTAACGATTCTGCTGAACTTGGATCCTTCTTGCGGAAAGCCTCCAGAAGGACTCTATGTTCCTGGATGGATTGGTCGAAACGTTCTGGCTGGTAAAGTTGTTTCTGCCGGTAAAGCAAGATCTTCTGTCTAAGGCCGTTGATGACATCGTTTAAGACCTTGTTACCGGCTAATTCCTGGATAAAAACGTGAAAGACATGGTTTTTTTTCAGATAAGCTTCATAATCCCTGTTTCGGTAATGTTCCTCGAGCTCTTCATGGAGAGATTCGATTCTTTTGAAGTCCTTCCCCTTCATATTGGCAGCGGCGAGCCGGGCGCAGGTCCCTTCCAGTACGCTCATCACCTCAAACATATCGTTGATTTCTTCAATACAGGGTTGGCTGACGAAGGCGCCCTTGTGGGGAATGAGATCTATGAGACCATCTGATTTTAGCAGTCGGAGCGCCTCTCGGACAGGGGTTCGGCTTACTCCCATGGATTCACATAGGCGTTTTTCATCGATCTTTTGTCCCTTTACCAGAATACCTTTGTGGATCATTTCCTGGATCTGAGCAACAATTTCCTGGTGCAGGGTTTTTGTGCGGATTTTATGCATGACAAATCACTCATGTCGTATACTTTATAAAGTATACATTATAAAGTATTAGTGTCAAGAAAAAAATAACGTACCCAGAAAATGTCGATTTTTCGAGGATGAGAGACGGAATTGGCAGTATAGTATTGCCCCTATTTAAAAAATGCGTAAGAATGGGATTGGAAAATCCCCAATCCAAAATCGTGCCTGAATCACGCCAAGGCGTGATTTTCGTTCAGGCGCTAAGCAGGAATGTCAATGGCGGACAGGAAAACCGATAGTGTAACGATCACCGACGTAACCTTGAGGGAGTTTGGTCAGAATGTCCCTGCGACCTACCTGGATATCTTTACGCCGGGAATCCGAACTAAGATTGCATCGCAGCTGATGGATGTGGGATTTCACAACCTCGAAGTCCTTTCCTGCATTCATCCGAAGGTGGCCCCTGCCATGAATGAAGATGCCCTCAGAAAGATCTCGGCAGATCTCGGCAGGGTAGATGGCGTCAATATTATTACCCTGGTTCCCAATCTGGCCGGCTATAAAACCTTTCGTTCCCTTGGCCTCGGCCCGAATGGTTATAATCATACCATGGGGATATTCTTCTCAGCCGTCGAGGCCCACAACCTGGCCAACCTGGGGAGGCCGTTGAAGGAAACGGTGGGGGAATATAGAACCATCATCAGGGATGCTTCTTTGCGGCATATCCGAGTGGTTGCTTACATCTCGGCGGCATTCGGATATATGGACCCAAAGACCGGAATGATCGTTGGGGCGGATCTTGATGAGGTAAACCGCAATATGGATCTATTCTTTGATCTCGGGGCCCGGACTATGACCCTTTCGGATCTTCAAGGGGTGGCAGACAAAAGGGAAACAGTAGAAATTTTGGAGAGGATTCTTGAACTGAGAAAGGGAAGAGACAGGGATAGAATAGGATACCATCCCCACCATATCTCAGGAGATCAGGCCCTGGCCAATTCTAAAGCCGCCTTCGATCTTGGGTTCAGGCGATTCGATGCGTCCCTCGGCGGAACCGGGGGCTGTATTACCGGGGCCCCCGGAAATCAACCAACCGAGAAACTGGTCCAGTTTTTCGGTAAATCAGGGGTAAAGACCGGGCTTGATGAAAAAGGCGTGTTTGCCTTGGCTGAAAAAGTCCAAAGAGAACTCTACAGCAGGATTCCTCTTTCCCGATCTCTCCCGGCCAAGAAAAGGGGATAAGGGGAGAGATAGCTTTTCTGTTTCATAATCATAATCTTGCTCAAAAAGATTAGGATTATGAGTACGATTAAGATTATGATACGCCCCTAAAAAATTCTTTTTACGGGCATTTCTGAATCATTGGCAGTAGT
>JAOZQV010000152.1 GCA_029932035.1 Deltaproteobacteria bacterium
ATTCCACAATTACAAACTCCTAAAAGCTATCTTTTTCTCCCTTTTTTGGCTATTTGCAGTTTTGTTGGTTTGATTTTTTGGTAGTTTCTAAATCTGTTTGATCTGGTCGGATTGCCCGGATCGTTATAACGGTATGATATGCGGTCTGAATTGAATATTGAACATTGAATAGTGAAGAATGATGTACGAGTTGGATCAAAGATCTTGATGGAAAAATTTTTGTAGGAAGAGAGGAAAATTAGGGTGAAGAACAAAATAAGGATCGCTGTCCTGGCGGGGGGCTGGTCCGGTGAACGAGAGGTTTCCCTGAAAAGTGGTAAGACTGTTTACGCCGCGCTCAATCGGGAGAGATATGAAGTTACCATGTATGACCCCAGGGATGCCCTGGAGGTCTTGACACAAAGAAGAGCCGAGATAGATCTTGCGTTTATCCTTTTACACGGCAAGTTCGGAGAGGATGGGCGGGTTCAAGGGATGTTGGATGTCTTACATATCCCTTTTGTGGGTTCAGGGGTCTTGGCGAGCGCTATGGCCATGAATAAGAGGATTGCCAAGGATATTTTCAGGGGCGTTGGTCTTCGAGTGGCTGAGGAAGTAGCACTCAACCGGGGAGAGCGTCTTTCAGTGGATCGATTGATGGATAAACTCGGGGCTTCTGTAGTGATAAAACCGGTGTCTGAAGGGTCGAGTATAGGTATTTCCATAGCGTACGGCCGGGAGGAGATCTTAGAGGGTATCCAAAAGGCATTTCAATACGATGAGGAGGTTATGGCAGAGGAATATTTAGATGGCAGGGAAATTACATGTTGTGTTCTCGGGAACCGGGTTCTTGAGACGCTCCCTGTTGTGGAGATTGTGCCGGATGCCGCTCATTCCTTTTTTGACTATGAGGCCAAATACAAACCCGGCGCAACAAATGAAATCTGTCCAGCGCCGATTGCCCCGTCCCTTGCGGAAGAGGCGTCTTCCTGCGCAAAAAGGGCGCACAGGGCGCTTAATTGCAGTGTGTGGAGCAGGAGTGATATGATCATCCGGGATGAGACGCTCTATCTGTTGGAGACAAACACCATCCCCGGAATGACCGAGACCAGTCTATTTCCACTTGCGGCCAGGAGAGCGGGGATGACCCTTTCAGATCTTTTGGACAGGCTCATCTCTCTCTCCCTTCAGCATTACAGGGGATAACCCAAACTAATTGCACCTATACGGTTTTGGAAATGTTTTATAGAAGCAGCGCATATAGACGCGTCTTGGGCCGACAACCGGCGTGTGGGGAGGTAGGTTTTGTGATCAGTTTATTAATAATCCTGCTTATCCTGATAGCGCCTAATTTTAGCGGGGCGCAACCACCAAAAAACCGGGGGGGGCCGCCCCCTGCGCTGGTACAGGTCGCGACCGTCGTAGAAAGGATGGTGGTTACCCGGGTTACACTGGTCGGGACCGCTGAACCCTTGTCCGAGACGATTGTTGCGGCCGAGGAAGCGGGACTGGTGCGGAAGATGCTGGTGGATGAAGGGGACAAGGTCAAACAGAACCAGACCCTCTGTGTACAGGACGCAAGCCAGCTAAGGCTGAAAGTGGAGGCTGCAAGGGCAATCGTTGCCGAGGCCGTGGCCAATCAGACGCGGGCAGAGCGCGAATGGGAACGGCTGAAGCGGCTTTATTCCATCAAGAGTGTATCAAAAAAGGCCTATGAGGATGCGCAATTCGCGGCCGAGGCAGCGCTCAAGAGGGTGGCGCGGCTCCAGGTGGAGCTTTACACCCTGCTGGATCAGGTAAAAAAAAAGGTGGTTTATGCCCCTGTTTCAGGAACCGTGGTTGAACGGCATACCCTTGTGGGCCAGTGGTTGAGCAAGGGTGATCCCGTGGTGACCCTGACCGTGTTGAATCCCATCAGGGTGATGGTGCCGGTTCCCGAGCGTTATGTCTCAAGGATAAACAAGGGTGATTCATCGCAGGTTATTTTCGATGCCCTGCCGGGCCGGACGTTCAAAGGAGTGATTGACGCGATCATACCCAAGGCGGACAGGGCAGGTAGGACCTTTCCTGTGCGTATCGAGATACCTAACCCCAAAGGAACCATCAAGGCCGGTATGTTGGGACGGGCAACATTAGCCGTTGGGCATCCCCACAAGGCCATTCTAATCCCTAAGGACGCCTTGGTCTTGAGTGGCGCCGGAAAATCCGTTTACAGGATCAACGATCAAACCGCCCATCTCGTTCAGGTGAAAACAGGTCCGGCCCATGGGGCCTTTATCGAAGTTGAAGGGAATCTCAAGGCTGGTCAGAGGGTCGCGATCCGCGGCAATGAGCGCCTGAGACCCGGCTGGCGTGTGAAGGTTGTCGACAGCCCGGACAGCACCCCGAAACCCGTAAGATGAACATCGAATGAAAGAAAGAAAGGCAAACATGGAATGAAGGCACAACCCGAAACTCGCAGCCTGTAACTCGGTGCCCTTGGCCCTTCAATCAACAATCATCAATCCAAAATCTTCCATGAAATTAGCTGATGCCTCCATAAAACACCCCGTGTCCGTGATCGTGGGTGTCTTTTTTGTTATCCTTTTCGGCACGCTGGCCTTGTTTAGGATTCCGGTGCAGCTTACACCCGACATCACACGGCCCCAGATAACGGTTACGACTGTCTGGCCCGGCGCCTCCCCCCAGGAGGTTGAGCGGGAGATTGTGGACCGGCAGGAGGAGTACCTAAAAAGCGTCGAGGGATTGACCCGCCTTACCAGTGAATCACGGGATTCAAGGGGAAGGGTCGCCTTGGAGTTTTCTGTGGGCACGGATATCGACTCTGCCCTGCTCAAAGTTTCCACCAAATTGGATCAGGTTCGCTCATACCCGGATGATGCTGATCGACCGGTTCTGGTTTCTGCAAGTGAAAACGCCCCGCCCATTGCCTGGATTGTCCTGCACCGCATCCGGTCTGATGCTCCTCCCGCATATACCTTGAGGAATTTTGCCGAGGATTATATCCAGCCCCGTCTTGAACGGGTTCCGGGAATCGCCAAGATAAATGTTTACGGCGGCCGCGAAGAGGAAATGCAGGTCGTCTTTGATGAGATGGGAGTGGCTGCCCGGAAGCTTACTATCAGGGAAATAGCCCAGGCCCTGTCAGCGGGAAATCAAAACATTTCAGCAGGGAGTTTTGACGAAGGGAAACGCCGGTACCTTGCCCGCACCCAGGGGGAATACCTGACACCGGAAGATGCGGAAGCAGTTGTCATTAAATATGTGGGCGCTGTTCCGGTGAGCGTCAAGGATGTGGCCCAGGTCCGATACGGGTTCAAAAAGCAGGCGAGTGTGACGCGGCATAAAGGGGAAGCTACCTTAGTCATGAATGCGATCCGTCAGGCCGGGTCAAATGTCCTGCAGGTAATGGCCGGGCTCAAGAATGGCATCGCGGAGCTGAACGAGGGTATTTTAGCGGAGCGGGGGCTGCGCTTAGAGCAGGTTTACGATGAAACCCTGTATATCGATAGCGCCATAAACCTCGTTCGTCAGAACCTCTTTGTGGGCGGGTCGTTGGCCATTATGGTCCTTCTGATTTTTTTGCGGAGTTTTTCATCGACCCTCATCGTAACCTTGGCCATCCCCATCTCCATCATAGGCACCTTCCTGATGTTAGTCCTTTTCGGTCGAACCATCAATGTTATCTCTTTAGCCGGGTGTGCGTTTGCCGCCGGACTTGTGGTGGATAACTCCATCGTTGTTTTGGAAAATATATACCGGCACAGGCAGATGGGGGAGTCAAGGGTGACGGCTGCCCTGTCCGGGACAAAGGAGGTGTGGGGGGCCATATTGGCCAGCACCTTGACCACATTGGCGGTTTTTCTCCCTGTTATTTTTGTCCAGGAGGAGGTGGGACAGCTCTTCAGAGATATCGCAGTTACCATCTGCTTTGCCGTTTTTTTGAGTCTTATTGTGGCTGTCACGGTGATTCCCTCCCTGGCGAGCCGTATTATCACCGCCGCTGACTGGGATAAACAGGGTGGCAAAAGGGGGTATGGGGGAGGGTTGAGGGGACTTTTCGGTCTTGCACGTGTTGCAGGATGGTTTGCCCAGGGAGTTGCCTCGTTTGTTTACTGGGTGTGCGGTCGTGTTTCGGCCCGTTTGATGGTGGTGGCCGTGCTGGTGAGTGCGTCAGTGGGTATGGTCTGGTTCCTTGCGCCCCAGGCGGATTATCTTCCCGAAGGGAACAGAAACATGATCATAGGGATCATCATTCCCCCGCCCGGTTACAGTATGGATGAATATGAAGCTGTCGGGAAATTCGTTGAGGGTGAACTCAAGAAGTACTGGGAAGCGAATGGCGATCATTCACTGAATGGTCCCCCCATTGACAACTTTTTCTTCGTGGCTTATGGCCAGCGGGTCTTTATGGGGGCGAGCACAAAAGACCCGCTACGGGCCAAGGAGTTGATTCCTATTCTGAAACGTATCCTCAAAAGCGTGCCCGGCATGATTACGGTGGTCAAACAGACGAGTCTTTTTGCACGGGCCACGGGAGCCGGTCGATCCATTGATGTGGATATCAGCGGACCGGATCTGCCAGGGTTGATGGCATTGGGACAGCATGTATTCGGCCAGGTCCTGGCCCAGATCCCGGGGGCCCAATTGCGGCCGATCCCGAGTCTTGATCTGGGAAACCCTGAAATACGGATTATTCCTGACCGGGATAAGGCCGTCATGGTCGGTTTGACGGCCCAGGAGATCGGTGTGAATGTAGACGCGTTGTTAGACGGGTTCAAGGTGGGCGAGGTGCGACGGTTTGGCAGCAATATCGACCTTACGCTGATGGGCAGGGAAAATACCATAACCGGGACAGGAGATTTTGAAACCCTTCAGCTGAACACTCCCCTTGGGAACAGGGTGACCTTAGGGTCGGTCGCTGATATAGAGCTTGTTGCAGGGCCTGCCCAGATAAATCATATAGAGAGATTGAGGTCTGTGACTATCCAGGTAATCCCGCCCAAAGAGATGCCTTTAGCGAGCGCAATGGAGATTATAAGAAATAAGGTGGTGGCGCCCCTTGCAAAATCGGGTGAACTTAGAGAGCCGTATATGATCAATCTTTCCGGCACTGCAGATGACCTGACCCAGACACGCAGGGCCCTGCAGGGAAATTTCATTTTGGCCTTGATCATCACCTTTATGCTCTTGGCCGCCCTTTTCGAAAGTTTTTTGTACCCGCTGGTTATCATGTTCAGCGTTCCTTTAGCGGCCGCCGGCGGATTCTTAGGGCTTGACCTTATGAACCGGTTCATTGCTTTTCAGCCCTTGGATGTGTTGACTATGTTGGGGTTTGTGATCCTGATCGGGGTCGTGGTCAACAACGCTATCCTCATAGTGCATCAGGCCCTCAACTTTATGAGAGAGAGCGATATGCCGCCCCGCGAGGCCATCAGGCAATCTGTTCGCACGCGGATCAGGCCGATCTTCATGAGCGCTTTTACCTCTGTTGTGGGTATGCTTCCCCTCATACTTTTTCCGGGAGCCGGGTCTGAGCTGTATCGGGGTTTGGGAAGTGTGATCGTGGGCGGACTGATCGTTTCCACTGTCTTCACCCTGCTTCTGGTGCCCTCACTCTTTTCGTTAGTGATGGACGCCGGGATGGCCCTGGGGCGTACATTAAAAAGGCGTGGGACCGCTACCCTTCATGATCGAAGCCCTCAACAGTGATCAGCCACGCCTTCAGGCATTTGTTTAGGAGCGCCTCCACGTTTTTCACATCGAGGCGATACTGTTCAGGGATGAAGGAGAGGTCCACAACATAGATGCCATCCTGTTTGGCTAAGAAGGGGCAGGCGTCTAATTGGTTTGCCTCCTGTTGCGAGAGGTAGCGATACACCTTATTAAGAACGGCTTTGCACTCCTTTATCTTGATCCCCTGAAGCGTGTAGTTGTTGGCAAAGAGGCGAAGTCCTGAAAAGCGCTGGTCTGGAGGGGGCGCCTCGGGGGTGATGCCGTCGCGCTTTAAAAAGAAAAAGGGGGCCACCACGGAGACAGAAAGAGGTAGACCTGACTTCTTTGATAACTCCTTCCCGATTTCTTGAATGATTAGGGGAAGCCTATCTTTGGATAGATCAAAATCCCGAAACAGAATGCGCGTTTTCAATTGGGGAAACCTGGCCAAGATTGCCTCTCTCACGTCTGCAGGAGAAAGAAAGAGAGACTGGCCGTCACCGGAAAAAAGGTCTTCGAGACCCTTTAGATCGAGCTCATCCGGGTTCTTGAGATAAAGGACGTAAAGAGATATCCCAAGGTCCTCTGCATCAGGGAATAGGGTACCTCGCGACTCCTGCGGTAACATTCAACCAGGAGTTTTGTTTTGAGATCGGTGTCGAGGGTAGGAAACGCCGGATGAAGCAGGTATCTCGGAATACCAGCCAGGCTAATTACGAGGGAATCAAGCATTCTGGTGATGAGGTATTCATAGGGTCGATCCTCTTCAGCAGAGTCGAAAAGGGCCAAATATGGTTTTCCCTTCAGCCCGTTCATTTCATCGGCTAAGACGTTTCGGAGCAGACGGTAGAAGGTGGGATCGTCTTTGCGCCGTTCCATGGCAAAGATGAGATCGGAACAGGGAACGTTTCAAGGAGATTATGATCGAATTCCATGGGAAACATGATTAAATCCCTCCATATTTCAGGATTGTGCTTAATTGAGCCGGGAACCAAAAGAGAGTCAGCTTAGATCCTTCTCTATTTTACACCTTCTACCGCAAACCGGAACATATTTTTTTGCTTGATTGGAATTAATGCGAGCCTGTGATATTATGCCTAAGGTCTCCGGGCTGACTTCCAGCCCTGAGAGCTTACACCTGTGACCTTTTCCCTCCCGGTCTTACGGTGACGGCAGAAGAGCTCGATGTGTGCCTCTCCATATTCGATGAGGTTGTCCGGGATGTGGCAGCATAAATGCAACGTTTGGTTTTCCCGCTCACTTTTTTCGATACGTAGGGGATATCTAAGGGTTTGCCTGCCGGCTATATCTGAGGAGCTGTTAAGGTATCAAAGGCCGTGATATGTTTTGTTGAGGCCATTGTGAAAGCAGATTTTTCTTGACCTAATTTAGTTTTTATCGTTTCATTAGCAGGTATTCCCACCAATTATTCAACCTCTATCCAGGAGGTTCCCCAATGAAAAATACCTCAAAATGTATATGCCCTGCCCCTAATTGGCATAGTTTGCCTGTTGGGGGCTTAAAACCTCGTCTATAGAAAGCCAAACCCATCGTGAGATGAGGAGAAAAAGCCACGGTTCCTGACAATCCCGGCAAAACAATCCTAAATCCTTTCATGGGAGAAGAAAAATGACAAATAATGATATAGCGAAGCGACACATAGGGGTTAGTACAGGAGGGAAAAAGAAGTCTCCTGTCTGGGCAGTAGCCCTCCTCGTCATTATGGCCCTCTTGGTTGGCGGCCTTTTCTTCGTGAGCTGCACGTCAGATGAAAAGGGCTCCATAGAAAAGGTAACGGTAGGGGTTTCAAAATCCTTTCTGTCAATTCCCGTTTATATAGCGCAAAAGCAAGGGTTCCTTTCAGAAGAAGGCCTCGATGTTACCCTGAAGGAATATACCAGCGGCAAAAAGGCTACCCAGGCCCTCTTTGCCGGAGAAGTCAGCATATCTACCGTGGCAGACATGCCGGTTGTATTTCAAAGTTTTAAGAGACAGGATTTTTGTATCATCACCACTTTTGCATATTCATTCCCCTTTATTAAGATCATTGTACGCAAGGACAGCGGGATAAAAAAAGGGGTGGATCTAAAAAGGAAAAGAGTGGGGGCAAACAAGGGGACATCAAGCCATTTCTTTCTGGGGGTATTTCTGATCCATAACCGATTGTCAATTGCCGATGTGGAAATGATAAATATTAGAACAGTAGATTTGCCGGCTGCCTTAAAAAATAATGAGGTAGATGCAATCTCTGTTTGGCAGCCATATACTCAAAAGGCCATGCAGCTATTGGGGGATAATGCTGTAGAATTGCCAAGCGCGGAGATCTATAGGACAACCTTCAATTTTGCGGCCATGAAGACGTTTGCAAAGGAGAATCCTGAAATTCTGCAAAAGTTCCTGAGAGCCATTGACAAGGGTGCCGCTTTTATAAGGGATGATAGAGAAAAAGCACAGGAGATAATCGCTAAAAGCTTCAACTTAGACAAAAAAATGGTGAGCGCTGTCTGGGATGATTTTGTGTTCGGGATTTCATTGGATCAATCCTTGCTGGTCAGTTGGGACAACATAGCGAGGTGGACAATAAAGAACAAGCTCGTCAATAAGAAACAAATTCCCAACTATCTCAATTACATTTGCTTAGATGCACT
>JAOZQV010000153.1 GCA_029932035.1 Deltaproteobacteria bacterium
TATCCTCGTTAGAATCCACCATTTGAAACCGGATTATGGCGCCATAGCTCTTACCTATCCAGTTTCTCTGCATGGTAAGCACCCTGTCCGGCCACCCAGGCAGCTTTTCGCAATAATCGAGGATCTCATCGGCGTATTCGGTTATCTTGAGAAACCAGCTATCCATCTCCTTGATAGTCACTTCGAGTTCCGGATGACGCCAGCAGCACCCATCTTCAACCTGCTCGTTGGCAAGCACTGTCTGGCACTTGTCGCACCAGTTGACAAAGGTTTTCTTCTTATAGGCAAGTCCCTTCTGATACATTTCTAAGAATATTAATTGTTCCCAGCGGTAATATTCGGGGTCACAGGTGGCCAACTCCCTGTCCCAGTCATAGCTGAAGCCCATTCTCTTAAGCTGGGTCTTCATGGCGTCTATATTATCGTAAGTCCATCGAGCAGGATGGCTGTTATTCTCAATGGCCGCATTCTCCGCAGGCATTCCAAAGGCATCCCAACCCATGGGATGGAGAACGTTCTTGCCGCACATTCGTTTAAATCTCGCCACCACATCGCCAATGGTATAGTTACGCACATGACCAATATGGATCTTTCCGGATGGATAGGGGAACATCTCCAAAAGGTAATATTTCTCTTTAGTTAAATCTTCTACAGCTTTGAAAAGGCAAGTCTTTTCCCAATGGGCTTGCCACTTAATTTCCAGTTCCTGTGGGTTATATTTCATACTTCATCATCCCGTTTCTAACTTTAGCTCACTTCAGTCATCCCGCCTTGCGGGACGAGCTTTAGTCATTCTTTACCGTGGTATTGTAAATATTATCTAATACACCATTTATATACCTGCCTGAATCCTCGCTTCCGAATTTCTTCCCGATTTCTACGGCCTCATCAAGGGAGACCTTTGGTGGGATATCTTCTATAAACATAATTTCATAGGCAGCTAATCTCAATATGGACTTGTCAAGAAGGGCCATTCTTTCAATACGCCAGTTCTTTGATGCCTTGCTGATAACCTTGTCTAAGGTCTTCTTCTTCTCCCAAACTCCCAAAACAAGCTTCTTTGAGAACGCTCTAATTGTTTCCCGGGCATCGAAATTCTCGCATATCAAATCAAAGACCTCCGATGGATCATCAGGACTGAATTCCAAATGAAAGAGGATCTGAACAGCTAATTCCCTGGCCCGTCTTCTCTCTCCCATATTTATCTCTCAATCCCTCAATCCCTCAATTCGGAATTCCCCAATTCCTTGAAAAGATTTACCATTTCAATGGCAGCCATGGCTGCGTCGTATCCCTTATTTCCGGATTTGGAGCCGGCCCGTTCGATGGCCTGCTCGAGATTATCTGTGGTCAGCACACCGAAGGTAACCGGGATATCGCTCTCCAGGGCAACACTCGCTATACCCTTAGAGACCTCGGCCGCCACATAGTCGAAATGAGGAGTAGCACCTCTGATAACAGCGCCAAGACATATGACCGCATCATATAATCCGGCCTGAGCCAGCTTTTTTGCGGCCAAGGGCATCTCAAACGCCCCAGGGACCTTAATGATGAAAATCATTTCTTCGTCGCTGCCGTGTCTTAACAAGGCATCCGTCGCTCCTTCCATCAGTCTTGAGCAGATAAAATCATTGAAGCGACTAACGATAATTGCAAACCGGAAACCATCCGCCGAAAGCGCACCTTCCACTACTTTGGGCATAACACCCTCCTTTCAATTTATTATTCGTCAATTAGTTGCAAAAGATGTCCTAATTTGTGACATTTTGTAGACAGATATTTAATATTTTCCGGTCTCGGCACACACTCAATCGGTACTCTTCCTGTAACCTCTAACCCATAACCCTCGAGCCCTATAATTTTCTTGGGATTATTGGTAATCAATTTCATTTTATGCACACCGAGGGCAGCGAGAATCTGGGCGCCCACTCCATAATCTCTCAGATCAGCGGCAAAACCAAGTTCTTCATTTGCCTCTACCGTGTCCAACCCCCGGTCTTGCAGCGCATAGGCCTTCAATTTGTTTGCAAGGCCGATACCCCTGCCCTCCTGCTGGAGATAAAGTATAATACCCAAGCCCTCATCTTGGACCATGGACATCGCTTTTTTCAACTGCTCCCCACAGTCACACCGATAAGATTCAAAGACGTCTCCGGTAAGGCATCCTGAATGCACCCTCACCATAATCTCCTGGTCCCCGGTTATCTCACCTTTTACTAAAGCTAAATGCTCGTATTCATCGATATCATTTACAAAACCTACTGCTTTAAACTCGCCGAATGGAGTGGGCAGAAACGTTTCTGCGGCCTTGTGAACAAAAGACTCGGTTCGCATCCGGTAAGATATGATATCTGCCACTGAGGCAATCTTGAGGTCGTGTTCATCGGCAAATTCTTCAAGGTCAGGCAACCTCGCCATGGAGCCGTCATCCTTCATGATCTCACATATTACCCCTGCCGGTTTGAGACCAGCGAGGCGAGCAAGATCTACAGATCCTTCTGTCTGGCCGGTCCTGAACAAAACCCCTCCCCTTCTCGCCCTCAGTGGAAAGACGTGCCCCGGTTGAACAAGGTCTTCAGGTTTTGCGTCATCCGCTATTGCGGTCGAGATGGTATGGGCCCTGTCCGCAGCGGATATTCCCGTTGTAACTCCGTACGCGGCCTCCACAGACACGGTAAATGCTGTCTGATAGGGAGAACGATTGTCACGAACCATTTGATCAAGATGCATTTTTTCCACAATCTCCGGTTCCAATGCAAGGCAGATGAGGCCACGACCGTATTTGGCCATGAAATTGATGGCCTCGGGTGTGACCTTCTCCGCAGCGATGGTCAGATCTCCTTCGTTCTCCCTATCCTCATCGTCAACAAGGATAATTATCTTTCCCTGACGTAAATCCTCCAATACCTCTTCTATTTTTGAAATAGGCATTCCTGATATCCTCTCTCAATTATCTGTCGAATCCGTGTTTGGCAAGGGTCTCAAAGTCAATCCCGGAAACCTTCCTCTCTTTCTGCCTTCCCTCTCCTTTGGGAAATAATTTCTCCACATATTTTCCGATCAAATCAGTCTCAATGTTTACAGGGTCCCCTATCTTTTTGGTCAAAAGCGTGGTCACCATCCCTGTTTGGGGGATGATATTTACCTCAAAAAAATCTTTTTCACAAGCATTAATGGTTAAACTGATCCCGTCAACAGCAATCGAGCCCTTGTTTATTGTATAGTGCGAAATAGCTTCTTCAATCCCTATCCTTATTAGCCACGATTGATACACCTGCTCTTTCTTGAGGATTTTGCCAATTCCATCCACATGCCCTGAGACTAAATGTCCTCCCAGGCGATCAATGAGACGCAGTGCTCTCTCAACATTTACGCTTTCTCCGAGTTTTAAAGACCCTAAGGTCGTTCGAGAAATAGTTTCTCCTGAAACATCCATGCTGAACGAACCATTACGTATCTCCATCACTGTCAGGCATACACCGTTAACAGCTACGCTGTCTCCAAGCTGACAGTCAGCCATATCAAAAAGAGGCGTGATGGTAATCCTCATTTCATTATGGGTACGGCGGATACCGCCTATTTTTCCAATACCTTCTATTAGACCGGTAAACATTTCTAAGCGCCTAAAGTGAACTAAAGTGCCTAAAATGAGCTAAAGTTCAAGGTAATATTTAACATTTTTAAATTCTCTGAAGTTCTCGATCAAGGCCTTGGGTTGAGCAAACTGTTACTGTGCCTCTTGGCAGACAGGACGGTCGAATTCCTTGACAACATATTGCCCGAGCCCTTGGCGTGAATTGTCGCGCAGGCATTTAAAAAACCATCCTTATAAAAAGTCACGAAGTTCCTTAACTTTAGGCACTTCAAACTTTAGTCACTTTAGGCACTTATTTTTCTCCTGTCATGTCAAGAACTATTTTCAAGGTATCCGGCTGGATGGCCACTTTAAACGCCTCCAGTGCCTGCTCAATCGGATAATCGGCAGATATGAGCCGTTCTAAGGGCATATCCGGAAAAGCTTCCAATATCCTCAACCCTGCCTTGAATCGTCCACACCTCGAACCGATAATGGACTTTTCATTAACAACGATAGACAACAAGTTAATTTTGCTTTTAGAGGCTATCGTTGACTTGAGGACGATTTTCCCGCGTGGACGGCATAGAGATACCGCATCCACCAAGCCTTTGCCTGAGCCAGTAGCTTCGACAACGATGTCAGCGCTATGGGCTCTATTTGCGGTAAGCTGGGTAGTTTTGAGTGTACGCCACCCAGCCATTTTAAGTTTTTCCGGATGATGTCCTACCAGCGTCACATCTGAAAGGACGGTGGAAAACACCCATGCACAGAGAATACCGAGTCGGCCATCACCTAACACAACAGCCTGTTCCGAGCCTGTTAATTCAATCTGCTCCAATATCTCACAGGCTGCTGACAGAGGTTCAACCAGCACAGCCCTATGATCAGTCGTAGAGGCAGGCACCATATGGAGATTGGAAAGAGGGAGCACACAGTAATCAGCCATGCAACCGTTCAAACCGACGATGCCTAACACTCTCCGGCGTGGGCAATGCCGCTCCAGTCCGTTTACGCACTGTCTACATTCCCCACACCCGACGTTTATTTCGCCTACTACTCTTTTTTGCACCCAGTCAGGGTTATGGCATCGTTCGACAACCCCTACAAATTCATGTCCCAGGACCCCTTTGAAGTTTTTGTACCCCTTTGTGATTTCTATATCGGTCTTGCAAATGCCGGCCTTAAGTACTCTGATCAGTGCCCAATTAGAAGGTATTTCGGGCTCTGGGAACCTCTCTATGAATCGTAACCGGCCATCAAATATAACAGCGCGCACAAATACCTCAACCGTCAATTGCCCTTCCAATAACCCTGTTTCGCCCTTCCTCCTTGGCCTGATAAAGAGATTTATCCGCCAGGCCGATCATAGTCTCATGGGAGATCTCCTTCAGGGAGGTCGAAGAGGTAAAACCGGAGACACCGAAACTGGCAGTAATCCGTATCTCTTCTTCCTTAAATTGAACAATCTTTTGGGAGATCGCTCTGCGGAGTCTTTCGGCTAAGGCCTCAGCCCTTTTAAAATCTGTCTCTGGAAAGACGACTAAAAATTCCTCGCCCCCGTAACGGGCCACCCAATCAACATCAGATCGTATCGATCTATTAATTGATCTGACAAGCTCCTTCAATATCTCATCTCCGGCCTGGTGTCCATACGTGTCATTAACCCGTTTGAAATGATCGATGTCGATCATAACCAAGGATATTGGATGATTGTATCTTATAGCCCTCTTAAGCTCTTTTGGAAGTTGTTCGTCCATATAGGTGCGATTGTAGCATTTCGTCAGCGGATCGGTTATGGAGAGGATTCTGATCTCCTCATTGGCGTCTTTTAATGATTTTTCTAAGTCGAGGATACGCGTGGCTGTTTTGAGCCGGGCGATCAGTTCAGCGCGGTTAAAGGGCTTGGTCAAATAATCGTCAGCACCGGCTTCCAGACCGGCAACCATGTCGTCAGTAGAGCCCCTTGCCGTGAGTAAAAAGATGAAAACATAACCGGTTGAAATATTTTTTCTGATTGCGTTGCATAATTGGAGCCCATCCATTTCAGGCATCATCCAGTCTGTTAAGACAATCGGGTAGAATTTTTTACTGAAAGACTCTAAGGCCTCGCGTCCGTTCGTGACACTGGCGACTTCATAACCGGCCTTTACCAGAGTCTTCTCCAGGAGCAGTCGTGAAACAGGGTCATCTTCCGCAATGAGAATGGGGAACTGCTTTTCCAAGATCAGGCGACCTCCTTACTCAAATATAATGGAATTATCTCTTAAACAGGCATGCTGGCACTTTCTTATCATGTTTTTGATTCAGAGTGAACAACATTTTGCATGCATTCAATTCCTTGACTCTCATTAGCCATGTCACTATATTCCTGATGCTGGTCGAAGATCCCGACTTCAGCTGGAATACTGGATGTTTGATGCTTGTTGTAGCACAGCGGAAATCCCGTCTTCAGCGGGAATATTGGATGGTCGTTAAGTTTCTTAGACCTAACGCTTTCAATCTTGACAATATGCGTGAACAACTAATTGAAATTAAACAGGATATGCCTGGGTTCAATCCCTTTTTTGGCTCTTGGATGTGCCGGGATGACCTCAACATTCTAATTGACGTAGGCCCGGCCAATACAGCCAACCGGTTAATAGATTCTTTAGTGTCGATCGGTTTAGGCAGGGTAGATTATGTTCTTATCACCCACATTCACATTGATCATGGGGGCGCTTTGGCCGATTTACTTGACTATTATCCCATGGCGAAGGCCATATGCCATGAAAAAGGGATCAAACACCTCATGGACCCTTCAAACCTCTGGAAAGGCAGCTTGAGTGTCCTCGGGGATCTTGCCAGGAGCTACGGACCTCCAAAGCCGGTTTCCAGGGAAAGGTTAATCCCCCACACTGAGTGCAACCTTAAGGATCTAATGGTCATAGAAACACCTGGCCATGCCCTTCATCACCTCAGTTACAGCTACAAAGGCAGGCTTTTCGTCGGTGAGGCAGCCGGAAACTATCTCGATGTTAATGGTTTGGACTATTTGCGCCCTGCAACACCGCCGAGGTTTTTTCTTGATCTCTTTCTAAAAAGCATTGATCGCCTGTTGGCCTTGGAGGACCAGCCGATACGCTATGCACACTTTGGCGAGGCCGCGAATTCCCATCGGATGTTGAATATTTTCCGTGACCAGCTTATTCTATGGGAGGCCATCATTGGTAAAATGGTTCGTAAGGGCGCAGACAGTGAAGATATCATAAGAGGCTGCATTGACCTGTTGCTTGAAAAAGATCCAAATCTTGCCGCGTTTAACATCATGGATTCCGATATCCAAGCAAGAGAGCGGTTCTTCATGGCAAATGGGGTGAGAGGGTTTGTAGAGTTCTTAAAAGAAAAAAAACCGTAGGGTTGGGATTTACAAGAGAGCAGATATGCAAAAAATTGATTTCATCGAAAAGGCTAATTTCAGGACACTTATAGAGACAGACGGCACAGGCCGGATTCAGGACAGATTATGTATCATTGATGTCTTTTTGGGAACAGAGGAGCATGTAACCCTTGAGGAGATGCTCCATCTACTTAGAGAAAAGGACTATGATTTTGAGCCTCGATTTGTCAAGCAGTGCATGAACCGGATGGTAGATTTGGGTTTTGCTCAGAAAAAGCAGTTTGAGGGGCAACCGATCCGTTATGAACACCGGCATCTTGGGAAACATCATGATCACCTTATCTGTACCAAATGCGGGAAAATCGTCGAATTTGCCGACGAAACCATGGAAAGATTGCAGGTAGAGATTGCGGCGAGATCCGGATTTCACATGCTTCAACACAGGATGGATATCTACGGCATCTGTTCACAATGTCTCTCTCAAAGGACCCCATTGATGCCCTTAGCCATGTCCAAAGAGGGCGAAAGAGTCGTGATAAGGGAGATAGCCGGGGGACGGAGAAAGCAGGCCAGACTGGCGGATATGGGATTACGCCCGGGCGATCTTATAGAGATTATCAACAATGCTGGACGTGGAAGAATTATTTTAGCCCATGGGCCTACAAGGCTCGCTATTGGGAGGGGAATCGCAGAAAAAATTATGGTCTCCATTTCAGACCAGGATGCCGACATCTGATCCTATTACAGGGTTTTCCTATGCGGCCTTCTGCAATATCTCTCTGAGCCTGTCTCTTATAGCCCTGATAAGCCTTTCCCCCGAACTCCGGTAATTATAACGGTCTGCCTCTTCCGGGCTTACCGTTTCAGGACTGTGACGTAACTTGAGTTTGGTAATGGCCATGTGGTCGTCTAATTTAAATCTCCGGTAGATAAGACTCAGGGGTGGAATTCTGAACTCATCTTCAGAGATGGAAGCTGCCCAGTCGATAACATAGGGAAGCCCGTTATCCCCCAAAAGGGTGTTGGGCGCCCTCTTCAAGTCACAATGGGCCAGCCCTTTGTCGTGAATGCGCATCACTAACTCCTTCAGCGCCTCAAAAAAGGAATCCGGGAGCTTCATCTCCTTTTCGAGGTTTTCCAAACTCCTGCCCGGTATCTCTTCCGTTACCAAGGCAAGACCATCGATAACCCTGTAAAAAACTGGTACACCCATGATTCCCCGCAGTCTCCTGTAGGCCTTTCTCTCCCTCCATATCAGGAAGCGGCCTACCGTATTTCTGAAAAAGAACTTGTTTTTGCTGAAGTCCTTAACCACAGCCCGCACCCTGTTTTCCTCGACAATCCAGATGGCGGGCCTCGTGCTTGAAGAACC
>JAOZQV010000154.1:0-4795 GCA_029932035.1 Deltaproteobacteria bacterium
CCCGCACCCTGTTTTCCTCGACAATCCAGATGGCGGGCCTCGTGCTTGAAGAACCTCTCAGCATACCAGAGTTCTTTGTTGGAAGATCCGAGAGTTTAAGGGCGTCAAACATAGGCATCAATCTTCATGATATTTAAAATATGCGGCGCACGTGCCCTCGCTCGATACCATACACGGTCCTACCGGTGTGCGAGGGGTACAGGCATGCCTGAAGAGTTTGCAGTCAGGCGGTTTTTGAGCCCCTCTTAGAATCTCAGCGCAAAGGCAGCCCGGAGGCTCTTTGGCCGGGGGTACGTCTAATTCGAATCTGTTCTTGGCGTCAAAGGCTGAATATTTTTCCCTGATTGCCAGACCGCTTCCGGGTATCTTGCCGAGGCCTCGCCAGGGAGAATCGCAGGGTGTAAAGACCTCATCCAATATCTTCAGGGCACCCAGGTTCCCTTCCGGATTGACACCTCGGATGTACTGAATTTGTACTTCCGCCCTTCCCTCTTCTCTCTGTTCCACTAACATCAGTATCCCCTGTAAAATATCAATGGGTTCAAATCCAACCACGACGCAGGGCGTATGATACTCATCTACAACTGTTTCATAGGAGGACGTGCCAATGATAGTAGTCACGTGACCGGGGCATATAAAACCGTCAACGCCAAGGTCCCCGCTTGAAAGGAGTGCGTCCATGGCAGGGGGAAGGAGCTTGTGGGCAGAGAGGACCGAGAAGTTTGACTGCCTGTTCTCATGTGCAGTCTTGATGGCAGCGGCAACCGTGGGTGCTGTGGTCTCAAAACCTATGCCTAAGAATACCACTTCATTATCGGGGTACAGGGCGGCAAACTTCAGGGCATCGAAGGTAGAATAGACCATCCTGACATCTGCCCCTTTTGCCTGCTCCTGCTGCAAAGATGATTCACTCCCGGGCACCCTGATCATGTCCCCAAAGGTTGTCACAATGACACCGGGTGACTGTGCCAGTTTCACGGCCCTGTCTATCTCTTCCATGGCCGTAACGCAGACAGGGCAGCCGGGTCCTGAAAGCAATTCAACGGTATCCGGCAGGAGACTGCGAATTCCATGTCTGAAAATGGCCATGGTATGGGTCCCGCAGATCTCCATCAACCTGACCTTTTTTGTTGAAATAGCCCTGATCCTATTTGACAGTGCCTTTGCGACAACTCCATCCCGATATTCATCTATATATTTCATTGATAACTCCAAAGGGTCATTAGTCATTGGACATGGGCTGCTGGTTGTCGGTTTTTCAATCAGCAATCAACAATCATCAATCCTGTGGTATTCCTCGAATTCTCCTTTAAAACCCGAATATATGAGTCCGGCGCAAACCGCCTGTCCAAGGGAGAGAGAGCCGTCATTTGTGGGGACCCGCGCGTGGCTGTATATCGTCAATCCCTCGTCTTTGAGGGCGCGTGTAAGACCCGTTAGTAGTGTCATGTTTTGAAAAGAACCACCGCTCAGAGCCACCTGTTCAATACCGTTTTCTTTCGAAATCCTGACACATATTTCTTTTAACATCCCTATCAAAGAGTTGTGAAAACGCCGGCTGATTACTCCCCTGGTCTCTCCTCTTTCAATATCTTCCACTATTCCTCTCACGATCCCGGTTGTTATCATCACCCATCCGTCCCCTTCCTGTTTGATTTGCCAGGGGTAGTATCCTCTTTCTTTGTGGCTCTGACTCATCTCAAGTTCGATAGCGGCCTGTCCCTCGTAGGCTATTTCCTGTCTCAGGCCCAATAGTGCAGAGACAGCATCAAAGAATCTCCCGCAACTTGAGGTCAGCGGAGAGTTAACACCCCTCATGGCCATCCGAAGGATAATCGATGACTCCGCCTGGTCCAGATTCCGTACAAAGGGGATGGAGAGGTTAAACAGATCGCCCCCAAAGGTCCTGTGGAGGTAAATAAGGGCCATACGCCATGGGTGCCTGGCAGCCGCGTCCCCGCCCGGAAGGGCAACATAATCAAGGTGCGCCCTTCGTGTGAATGAGGTGAGATCGGAGAGGATTATTTCACCCCCCCATATGTGTCCATCAAGGCCCAACCCGGTTCCATCCATTGCTACCCCGATAGCTGGTCCTTTGAGACCATGTTCAGCAAGACAGCTAACAATGTGGGCATGATGATGTTGTACTCCGACGGTGGGGAATTCCCGCTGTTCACGCGCGAATTTTGAACTTAGATAGTCAGGGTGCAGATCATGGGCCATAATTTTAGGATGGATTTCCAGGATCCTTTTAAGGTGAGATATGGTCAAACGAAAGAACTCAAATGTCTCTAAGTTTTCCATGTCCCCAATATGCTGGCTCACAAAGGCACGGTTTGCTTTGGTAAGACATATGGTATTTTTGAGCTCTCCACCCAAAGCAAGGACAGACGGGAGGTTCTCCATATCGGTCGGCAGAAAAATGGGCACCGGCACATACCCCCTGGAGCGCCTGATCTGTCGCGGGATCTTGTCCACAACCCTTAAAACTGAATCATCGCTCCTTAGATAGATATCCCTGTTGTGGGTCAAAAAATAATCGGCAATTCCTCTCAGGCGCCTGAACGCCTCCCTGTTATCAGTGTTAATCGGCTCTTCTGTCATATTGCCGCTTGTCATGACCAGGGCCTTGTACTCGCCTTCCATCAACAAGTAGTGGATCGGAGTGTATGGAAGCATGATCCCTATGTATCTGTTTTTTGGCGCAACTTGCGGCGCGAGACCGTGAAAACGAAGCTTCTTCAACAATACGATGGGCCTTTGATGGGATCTTAAAAGCTCGGCCTCTCTGTCAGCAATATGTGCGATCTTGACGGCAGCATCTAAATCTTTAACCATTATGGCCAGAGGCTTTTCTTCCCGGTGCTTTCTTCTCCTGAGTCTTGCCACCCCCTTATGATTTGATGCGTCAACTGCGAGATGAAATCCGCCCAATCCCTTGATAGCGAGAATCGAGCCATTCTGTAAAAATGAAATGGCCTCCTGGATGGGGTCGATACACGAGATCCTGTTTCCATTCCCATCGTAAAGAGAGGTTACCGGGCCGCAATCCCAGCAGGCATCGGGCTGCGCGTGAAATCTCCTGTTATTGGGATCGCCATATTCTTTGCAGCATGCAGGGCACATGCGGAAGTTTTTCATGGTGGTGGCGTCCCGGTCATAGGGGATATCCATGATTATGGTATAGCGTGGGCCACAGTTGGTGCAGTTGATGAAAGGATAGCCGAACCTCCGATCGCGTGGATTTCTCATTTCAGAAAGACACTCTGAACAAATGCACACATCAGGCGAGATGAGAGCAGACCGCTCCTCCCCAACCCGGCTTCTCCTTATTACAAAGGAACCTTCATTTATGGAAGGGATTTCTCCCCAGTCAGTCGAGGTTATATGGGCTAATGGTGGGCGCTCAGCCTCTACTGCATCGATAAATAACTGGATCTCTTCTTCAGACCCTTCTATTTCTATCTCCACACCCTCAGCCGTATTAACGACATATCCAGCAAGGCCATATCTGAAGGCGATCTGATATATGAAGGGACGGAAGCCGACCCCTTGCACAATCCCTTGAATCACCCCTCTTGTCCGCTTGATCATTACTGCTTCCGCGCCGACCCCCTGGTTTTCACCTCCTCCCTGAGCCAGTTATACCAGGCATCGAGACCTTCTCCGGTCTTGCACGAAATCTCGAAGATAGTCATTTCGGGGTTTATCTTTAAGGCTTCTTTTTTTATTTTCTCCACCGAGCAATCCACATAGGGGAGCAGGTCAATCTTATTGATCAGCAGGACCTTTGATTCATGAAACATCAGGGGGTATTTAGCTGGTTTATCCTCTCCCTCAGTGACGCTCAGGATCATTGCCTTGAAATCCTCGCCCACCTTGAATTCCGCGGGACAAACCAGGTTCCCGACGTTTTCAACCACAAGGAGATCGAGGGCATCAAAGTCGAACTCCTTGAATGTATCCCTGATCATATTTCCGTCCAGATGGCATGCGCCACCGGTATTGATCTGCACCGCCGGAATCCCCTTCTCTGCAATCCTCTCCGCATCCTGGGACGACTGAATATCCCCCTCAATGACTCCGATCTTCAAATCCTCCTTAAGGGCATCAATAGTATTTTCCAACAAACTGGTCTTCCCGGCCCCCGGCGAACTCATCAGATTAAATACCAACAGATCATTTTCATCAAAAATCGCCCTGTTTTCCTGAGCAATTCGATCATTGGCCTCCAATATATTTTTCACAACTGATACTTTCATTATCTACTCCTTTGTTCTGGATACTCGATGCTGGTCACTGGATACTTGATCCTCGATACTGGATACAAGATGCAGGATGGAAGATGAACGAGCAAGCAGTCACCAATCCTCAACCCAAAGCCCAATACCTAATACCCAATGCCCAGTACCCAATATTCAATAATCAATATTAAATAGTCAATCCCTAATCGACCTCCATCTCCACAATCGACAACTCCTGTCCGGCTATGGTATCGATATGGGGGCTGCTGCAATGAGGACATTCAAATGCGTACTCCTTAATCTCAAATTCCCTGCCGCAATCCCGGCATGTCCCCCTTAGAGGGATAATTTCCATGATCAACTTCGCCCCTTCCAATTCCGTACCAGAGGTCATTACTTCAAAACAGAAAGAGAGCGATTCAGGAACAATGGCCGAAAGTTGGCCGATATCAAGGCGAACCGATCTTAATACCTTCGCATTATGTTTGCGCATCTCTTCCTGTATAATATCAAGAAGGCTTTGCGCTATGGACATTTCATGCATAAAAAAA